>CAZHYA010000111.1:7168-7581 GCA_964536525.1 uncultured Bacteroidales bacterium
GAAGCAACTCGCATATGTTTTGCTGGGCAGCGATGATTCCATGCTGCTCCTGTATATCAACCACGTGGCCATCGCCACCGTCTTCATTGTTGTTGTACTTTTCGAGCACGCCAGGATCATCTGGGGCAAGGCCATCACCTTTATCGTGACCGGATTGCTCATGCTGATGCTGTCGCTACTTTTCCAGGCCCCGTTGCACGACGGTTATTCAGCTGTGGTGAAAGGGCCGTGGTATTTCCTGGGGCTGCAGGAGATCCTGCACTGGATGTCGCGGCCGGTTTGGATATGGGTCGTCGTGCTCGTGGTAGCATTACCTGTTTTCGTTATGCCCTGGCTCGGAGAGCGATCTGCGAAAAGGTCTAAATACTTTTTGTTCGCAGCCCTGCTATTTTATGCCGTCCTGACGACCATAG
>CAZHYA010000112.1:0-7198 GCA_964536525.1 uncultured Bacteroidales bacterium
GACCTCCTGCCCCACGTCGACAAAAAAGGACAGTTCAAATGGCAGAAGCTGATCAGGGATGCCTTCTTCGTCCCCGAGAACAAGAAGATCAACGACCTGCTGCAGGAATTCCAGGAAAAGAAGATCCACCTGGCCATCGTGGTCGACGAATATGGTGGCACCTCTGGCATCATCACCCTGGAAGACGTGCTTGAGGAGATCGTGGGAGAGATCACCGATGAATCTGATTCCGGGACGGAAGAATTTGTCTATGAGAAAATTGACGAACAAAACTATATCTTTGAAGGAAAGACGACCATCAACGACTTCTGCAAGATCCTTGATATGGACGATAGCATTTTCGATGATATAAAGGGAGATGCGGATTCACTCGCCGGCCTCATCCTTGAGCTGGAAGGCAAAATACCCGGACAAGGCAATGAAACCAACTTCAGGAATTTCGTATTCAAGGTGGTTGACGTCGATCCCAAAAGGATCAAACGCATCAGGGTCAGCATACTTTAACCGGCTATGAATCAACGCACGAACATATTGATGATCATCGTGCTTATGGCCATCCTGCTGGCCTGCCAGGAGCCCTATACCCCCAAGCCACGCGGGTATTTCAGGATCGAACTGCCGGAACACGAATACATGGTTTTCGATTCCACCTTCCCTTACGCATTCGAATACCCGGTTTATGCAAGCCTTAGCCCCGACCCTTTTGCCCCGGATGAACCCTACTGGCTGAACATCGACTACCCCGGATTCAGGGGAAGGATACACCTGAGCTACAAGGAAGTCGACGGCAACCTCGTAGAATACCTCGAAGATTCGCGGCGTTTTGTGATGAAACACATCCCCAAGGCCAGCGCGATCAACGACAGCCTCATCCTCGACCGGCAAAGGCAGATCTACGGGCTGATCTATTATATCGAGGGCATGGGGGCCGCCTCCCCCTGTCAGTTCTTCATCACCGACAGCGTGCAACATTTCGTGCGGGGTGCCCTGTACTTCGATGTGGTGCCAAACAACGACTCCCTCGCACCGGTGATCGGATTTCTGAAAAAGGATATCGAACACCTGCTGGCCACTTTTTCCTGGAAAGATCAATAAGGGTAACCCTCGCATGCCTTTTACGTTTAATACGCGGGAAGGACGTGCTCATTATCCCAATTTTTTATACTTTTGGGGTCCAAAGCATCGCGCCCTTTATTCAATCTTATCCGAGAGTAAAATGATCGAGACCATCAAAATAGGGACCCTGAGATGGCATCACGCCCTGAACCCGGACGAGAATGATCTGCAGTTCTTCGCCGACAATTTCCACTTCCACCCGCTCGACATTGAAGACTGCCGCTCGAAGCTTAACCAGCGACCGAAGGTTGACATCTACGATGATTATTATTTCATGATCCTCCATTTTCCCAATTTCGACAAGTCGGGAAAGTTCCTTCAGACCAAGGAGGTCAAGATCTTCTGGGGCGATGATTATGTGATCACGATAGGCAGTTCGCACTGGGTGGTGATGAAGATGTTCAGGGAAGCCCAGGAAAAAGACTCACGTAAGGAAGATCTTGAAGTGGGTACGTCCGATGCCCTGTTGTACATGATCCTTGAACGGCTGATGAGGGAAACCATGATCCTGCTGCGCAAGGTGGGCAATGATGTGGAATTTCTCAATAGCGAACTGTTCAGCAAGAATGCAAAGGCTACCATAGAGCGAATATCTGTTACGCGAAAGAACATCATCCTGCTGAACACCATCTTCAAGCCACAGCTTCCGCTCTTCCAGCGTTTCGAGACAGGTAAGATCGAGGGCTTTGCCGAGAACATGGAAGACTACTGGGGCAACATCCTCGACTATTACCAGAAGATGTGGGACATGACCGAAGACTACCAGGAACTGATCGAGGGGCTTTCCAAAACCTTTGATTCCCTTCAGGCCCATAAGATCAACGACATCATGAAGGTGCTCACCTTCTTCTCTACGATACTGCTCCCGCTCACCTTTATTACCGGCCTTTACGGAATGAATGTAGGCCTTCCGCTGCAGGACGACCCCAATTCCTTTTTTATCGTACTGGCATCCATGGTGATCATTGTTGTCGTTATGCTGCTGTATTTTAAAAGAAAACGATGGATATGAAAGACTGATCAGTCATTCATCACTTCCCCCTGCCGGTCGAGCGATTCCTTATGTATCAGCGTGAATATCTTTCTCACAAATGCAGGTTCCAGCTGCATTGAAACTGCTTTATTTACACGGTCGCCAAGAAGCTTTGTCCAGCGCTCAGGCTGGTATGGAGACAGGTTATGCACTCTTTTTAATTCTCCGATCAGGTCCGATATTTCCATTCTTTTCGACAGCACATCCAGCAGTTGTTCGTCAAGCTCATCGATGCTGGTGCGGTATTTCTCGAGTAAAACATCAGCTTCCGGGGCCTGATCCTTTCTGATTTTCAGTCCGTTCATAATTTCTTTCAGCATCGCGGGCGATACCTGCTGGGCCATGTCGGTAAGAGCTTTTGCAGGGTCAATGTGTGATTCGATCATCAGGCCGTCCATGCCCAGGTCGAGGGCCTTTTGGGAGATGGAAGCCAGCAGTTCGCGTTTACCGCCAATGTGGCTGGGGTCGCAAAGCACGGGAAGCCCTGCAAAGATGGTTTTCAGTTCCAGCGGGATCTCCCACAGGGGGCTGTTCCTGTATGGCTTGCTTTGATGAATGTCGAAGCCCCGGTGCACTGCGGCAAGCTTTGTGATCCCTTTTTTCATCAGTCTTTCAATGGCCCCGACCCAGAGGCTGATATCGGGGTTAACGGGGTTTTTCACCATCACGCAAACCTCACTGCCACTGAGCGCCCCTGCGATCTCTTCAACGGCGAATGGGCTTGCCACGCTCCGGGCTCCTATCCATACCATGTCGACACCATATTCAAGGCATGCCCGGGCATGTGCCGGGGTAGCGATCTCAACGGCCAGGCGCATACCTGTTTTTTTCTTTACCTCCCTGAGCCAGGGGAGACCCTGCTCGCCTACCCCTTCAAAGTCGCCCGGACGCGTGCGCGGCTTCCATAAACCTGCACGGAAAGCAAAAAGGTTGGGTGTGTCGGCCAGGGCGAACGCTGTTTGCATGACCTGGGCCTCCGACTCAGCAGCGCAGGGACCGGCAATGATCACAGGCCGCCCGGCGCCAAAAAATTCCCGTATCATGTTATCTGCTCCCATGCCGTGCTTTGTTATGCCAAAATTAATACTTTTGGCTTGCCGGAGGCGAAATTCTGAAACCGCTTCGTCTGGTCACCATCAAAAAGTGATTAATTTTGCGGACATGACAAGTAAAGGAAGAGATAACAATTCGCAATTGAAAAGAACCGACATCGTCGACCTGGTCAGGTCGGGTGATGTCAACATCAGGGTTAATGCCCGGGGCTGGGTCAGGACGAAGCGGCAGAGTAAAAATGTTGCCTTCATCACCCTCAACGACGGTTCAACCATAAATAACCTGCAGGTGGTAGCCGAAGTGGGCAGGATAGGTGAAGCAGTGCTTGACCGCATCTCCACCGGTGCGTCGATCTCGGTCGACGGGCTACTGGTGGAATCGGCAGGCAGCGGTCAGGCCAATGAGTTGCAGGCCGACCATATCGAGGTGCTTGGCATGGCCAACCCCGACCTCTATCCGCTGCAGCCCAAGAAACACAGCCTGGAGTTCCTCAGGGAAAAAGCGCATCTTCGGTTCAGGACCTCCACCTTTGGTGCCATTACCCGCATCAGGCATGCCATGATCTTTGGCATCCACAAATTTTTCAACGACCGGGGTTTCTATAATATCCATACCCCGATCATCACGGGTTCCGATGCCGAAGGGGCCGGGGAAATGTTCAGGGTTACCATACTCGATGCCAAGAATCCGCCGCTGGATGAACAGGGCAATGTCGACTTCAGGGAAGACTTTTTCGGCAAGGAAACCAACCTCACCGTTTCGGGGCAGCTTGAAGCCGAACTGGCAGCACTGGCCATGACCAAAGTTTATACCTTCGGCCCCACCTTCAGGGCAGAAAACTCCAATACTTCGCGACACCTGGCCGAGTTATGGATGATAGAGCACGAAGTGGCCTTTGCCGACATCCACGACAACATGGACCTGGCCGAGGACATGCTCAAGTACCTGGTGCATTATGCGCTGGAGCACTGCCGTGAAGACCTCGACTTCCTGAACAAGCGGCTGAACGATGAGGAAAAGAACAAAAAGGAACAGGATCGTTCGCCAATGGACCTGATCGAGCGGCTTGAGTTTGTGCTGGCCGAGGATTTTGAAAGAATCACCTATACCGAAGCCATCAATGTACTGCAGAACTCAAACTACAACAAGAAGAAGAAATTTGCTTTTCCCGTAGAAAACTGGGGAGCCGATCTGCAATCGGAACACGAGCGCTACCTGGTGGAAAAGCATTATAAAAAGCCGGTTATCATCACCGATTATCCCATGAAGATCAAGGCTTTCTACATGAAGCAGAACGATGATGGCACGACGGTAAGGGCCATGGATGTCCTCTTTCCGCAGATAGGGGAGATCATAGGCGGATCGCAGCGGGAGGAAGATTACGAAAAGCTCCTTAGCCGTATCAGGGAGTTACATATTCCGATTGAAAGCTTGTGGTGGTACCTCGAAACCAGGCAGTTTGGTACCGTGCCGCATAGCGGATTCGGCCTTGGTTTTGAAAGGCTTATGCTTTTTATCACCGGCATGGGGAATATCCGCGATGTCATCCCGTTCCCCAGGGCTCCTCAAAACGCTGAATTCTGATCCGTTCTGCCTGAATTGAGGATAATTTATATTGGTTTTTTATTGCTTATTTACTATTTTCGATGAGGTAATCATCATCCTGAAAAAGGACCTGTTTTATGTTGAACCAACGTCTACAGCAAAAGCTCTTACAAAAGCTGTCTCCTCAGCAGATCCTGCTGATGAAACTGCTGCAGATCCCGTCCATGGCCCTTGAGCAGAGGATCAAACAGGAGATAGAGGAAAATCCCGCCCTGGAGGAGGCGGGAAATGCAGATGATGATGGAGATTTCGCTGACGCCAGCGACGAAACGGGGGATGAGCGCGGTGAAGATGAATACGACAGCAAGGATGATGAGTTCGACCTCAATGATTATCTCGACGAGGATGATATTCCTTCATACAAGACAAGTACCAGCAACCTGAGCCCCGACGATGAGAGAAGGGAGGTCCCCTATGCCTCCGGCCTCAGTTTCCAGGATATGATGCTCTCACAGCTGGGACTCAGGATACTTACCGAAACGCAGAAGACCATTGCCGAGACCATCATCGGAAATCTCGACGACTCGGGGTATCTTCAGCGGGATATCGGTGCCATGGTCGACGACCTGGCCTTTGCACAGAATATTCACGTGTCGGATGATGAGATCCTGGAAGTGCTTCACATCGTTCAGGAATTTGATCCTGCAGGTGTGGGTGCCCGCAGCCTTCAGGAGTGCCTCCTCATACAGCTGCGGCGTAAGCAGAACGGGCATAGCCCGGCCATTGACATGGCTGTCGAAATCCTCGAAAACCATTTCAACGAGTTTGTCAAGAAGCACTACGACAAGATCATGAAGAAGGCCAGGATCAATGAAGAAGAGTTGAAGGAGGCCCTCGGCGAGGTGCTGAAACTCAATCCCAAGCCGGGCAATTCGCTCAGCGAGACGAGCAAGACAAACCAGTATGTCATCCCCGATTTTATCATTTACAATACCAATGGTGAACTTGAACTGAGCCTTAATTCAAGGAATATGCCTGAACTCAGGCTCAGCCGTAACTATATGGATATGCTGGAGGCCTATGCCGAGAACAGGAAGGATAAACAAAAGAAGGAAGCCTTCATGTTCGTTAAGCAAAAGATCGATTCGGCCAAGTGGTTCATGGAAGCCATCAGGCAGCGCCAGAATACGCTCTTCCTCACCATGAATGCGATCATGGAATTTCAGCGCGGGTATTTTCTCAGCGGAGATGAGACCAGGCTGAGACCCATGATCCTGAAAGATATTGCCGATATTGTCAATCTCGATATTTCTACAATCTCCAGGGTGGCCAACAGCAAATATGTGCAAACACCTTTTGGCACTTTTCTGCTGAAGAGTTTCTTTTCGGAGTCGATGCAAACCGAATCGGGTGAGGAAGTATCGACACGCGAAATAAAAAAGATCCTGAGCGAATGCATCGAAAACGAGAACAAGAGCAAGCCTTATACCGACGATCACCTGACCAGGATGCTGAAAGAAAAGGGATATAATATTGCGCGCCGCACCGTGGCAAAATACCGGGAACAACTCAATATTCCGGTGGCCCGGCTGCGTAAGGAGTTATAATGCCACATCTTACATTTTACCCTTACTTTTGTGCTTCAAAACCATAACATGGAAAAACGCCTGGCCAGTATCATCTCCGTTATCTTGCATCCCTTGCTGATGCCCACATACGTGATTGCCTTGCTCATCAACCTGAAGGTTTTTTTTGCATTGATGATCCCGGATGAAGCAAAGTGGAAGATCGTGCTGCTGGTCTTCCTGACTTCAGCGGTTTTCCCTGTTATCGCCCTTTATGGCATGTACCGTTTACGGCTTATCGGCAGCATGCTGATGGAAAAACGGGAGGACCGGCTGTACCCATACCTGGCGGCCACCCTGTTTTTCTTTTTGTCGTTTTACATGATCTGGCAGATCGGGATCTCCCCGGTTTACGACTATTGTTTGCTAGGCGCCGCACTGCTGGCACTGATAACGCTCATTGTTAATTTTTTCTGGAAGATCAGCGCCCACACGGTATCAATGGGCGGTGTGCTCGGCATACTTACCGGCCTGCACCTCATCCTGCTTATTGACCTGAACTGGATAATCTTTACAACCGTGATACTGGGAGGCATTGCCGGTTATGCCCGCATGCTCGCCGGAACACACTCTGAAGCACAGGTGTATTCGGGATACCTGCTTGGTTTCCTGGTCACTTTCCTGCTGATCATGTATTTTTAATCTTCCGTCTTCGCCATGTCAGACGCTTGTATTAAAGCTTCCTCTCCAGGGTATGGACGAGAGGCCTAAACGTAATTCTCCGGGGCTTCACCCCGCATAAAAGGTTTGAGCTTGCCCCAGGTTTAATGCCGTGTACTATGACTCAGCTGGTTTTACCCTATACCTGTAAGGTGTGATGGGTAAT
>CAZHYA010000112.1:7208-7528 GCA_964536525.1 uncultured Bacteroidales bacterium
GCCAGCCCGATGGAGATGGGATAAATCTGCGGGCCCCGGTCGACCTTGAAAACCTTCGAGATCTGGTAGTAGGCAGTGAGGTTGATCCACTTATATCCGATACGGAATGTCGGACCGTAGCGGAAGCTTTCAACCTGCTTGATGTCCTTTTGTTTTTCCTTTACGGTGGTACCATCGGTGCTTGCACTGCCATCCCCTGCAACCTCAAAGCGGTTGCCCTTGTATTTAGCATGGGCATTAACCAGGAACCCGAACTTGAAACCCAATGCAATGCGGAAATGTTTTTTTGTCTTGATCCTGAATTCCAGCGGAACATCGAT
>CAZHYA010000113.1:0-3094 GCA_964536525.1 uncultured Bacteroidales bacterium
ACGGTGTTCAGGGCATTAAGGTGCCTGAAAGGGAGCAGTGCACGGGCTTCATCCAGGAGCCCGCCGGCCATCATGGTATCCACTCTTGTTTCTATCCTCCGGAACAGTTCTTCCCGTGGCAGGTCCAGCCCAAGCCTGATGATATGGAAAGGCCGTTGCCTCGGAACATTTTTCCGCATGGACGAATATGTCGTCCCGGTCTGCAGACAGACCTCCAGCGCGCGGAGCACCCTGTTGGGATTCCGGCGGTCGACAATTTCAGCGTATTCCGGGTCAAGGGTTTCCAGCTTTTCCACCATAGCCTCCAGCCCCTTTTCGGCCAGTTCCTCTTTAAGGGTTTCCCGGAGGGAAGGGTCATGATCGGGCAGGTCGTCGATGCCCCGGCAAACGGCATCGATATACAGCCCTGAGCCACCGCACATGACAACCGCATCATGTGTTCCGAACAAGACCCGAAGCTTTTCCAGCACTTCCTGTTCGTACCTGGCCACATTGTATTCATCCTTCACGGAGAGGTTGCCCACGAAGTGATGCCTGACAGCCGACAGCTCCTCCGGTGTCGGGAATGCCGTGCCGATGCGCATCTCGCTGTAAAACTGCCGCGAATCGGCCGAGATGATCTCCGTGCCGAAATGCCGGGCCAGCCTTATGCTGAAGGCCGTCTTCCCTACTGCTGTAGGGCCGGTGATGATGATGAGAGACATATCTTTCAAGGTGCCGTATATTGTAATATTGTATATTGCATCCTGTATATTGCATATTGAATATTTCTTCGTTCGTTGTTCGAATCAGGATCTATCCTCATCAACGGGTGTCAATCCTAATTCCTTTCCTTTCCCGAGCATGAAGGCGTAGGCGGCATCGTGTTCGTTGGGGATCAGGCCGTCGAGGATGGCATCCTTGATGGCGTTCTTGATGATGCCCACCTCGCGGCAGGGTTTCAGCCCGAAGGCTTCCATGATCATCTCACCTGTCACAGGGGGCTGGAAGTTCCTGATGCGGTCCTTCTCTTCTATCTCCACAAGTTTTTCCCTTACAAGCTCAAAATTTTTCAGGTAACGCCTCACCTTGGCAGGGTTCTTTGAGGTAATGTCGGCCTCGCAGAGCATCATCAGGTCGTCGATGTCGTCGCCAGCCTCGAACAGCAGGCGCCGGATGGCCGAATCGGTGATATCTTCCTGTGCCAGGGCGATGGGCCTGAGGTGCAGGAGCACCATCTTCTGCACGTAGCGCATCTTCTCGTTGAGTGGCAGCTTCAACTGCCTGAAGATGCGGGGTACCATCCTGGCACCGATAAATTCGTGAGAATGGAAGGTCCATCCCACCTCCCTGTCGAAACGCTTGGTGACCGGCTTGGCAATATCGTGCAGCAGGGCTGCCCAGCGCAGCCAGAGATTATCGGAACGCCCGGCCAGGTTGTCGAGCACCTGCAGGGTGTGGTAAAAATTATCCTTGTGCCCTTTGCCTTCCATGGTCTCAGCACCCTTAAGCTCCATGAATTGCGGAAAGATAATGTCGAGCAGTCCGGCCTCATCGAGGAGCCTGAAGCCATACGAGGGTTTCGGTGCCAGGATGATCTTGTTGAGCTCTTCGGCAATGCGCTCGCCCGACACGATACGGATCCGCTCCCTGTTCCTGTAGATGGCTTCGAAAGATCCCGCTTCTATCTTAAAATCAAGCTGGGTGGCAAAGCGAATGGCCCTCATCATCCTGAGCGGGTCGTCCGAATAGGTGATGTCGGGGTCGAGGGGCGTCCGGATCAGCCTGTGTGCTATGTCGCCGACGCCGTCGAAAGGATCGAGCAGCAGTCCCCGGTCCTCGTTGCGGAGGCTGATGGCCATGGCGTTGATGGTGAAGTCGCGGCGCTTCTGGTCATCCTCAAGGCTGCCATCTTCCACCACAGGCTTTCGCGATTCCCTGCTGTAGGACTCTTTCCTGGCACCCACAAACTCGATGATCAGCAGTTGCCTGTCGTGGTGCCTGAGCATGGCCGTGCCGAAATTCTTATAGTAACTCACCCCCTTTGTCAGGCCCAGCCTGCCGGCGACTTTCTTCGCCAGCCCGATACCACTGCCAAGCACCAGTATGTCGATATCGCCGGTGTCGCGCCCCATGATCCTGTCGCGAACATAACCCCCGATCACATAAGCATCCACCCCCATCTCTCGGGCAGCATCAGCGATCGTCAGGAAAATATCCTTATCGAGAAAAGCCTCCAGGTTTTCCATAGCAGGGCAAAGTTAAGCAATTATGGCTTGAAAGGGGCTGCCGGGGAGGGAGAATGAACTCTGAACTCTGAACTTTGAACTCTGAACTTGAACCACTATTGTCCGGTTAAATTTTAAATACAGAAAACTGCGTGCTTGAAAAAGCCGCTCGACGGAGTTTATACTGAGCTGGCCGAAGTGCTCGCGGTGACACCCTTCGGCTGTCGCTCACCATGATATCCAATATGAATGATTCAAGACCAATGATAAGCCTCATATTAAGAGGCTTTCTCAAAATCAAGTAAAACCGGTCAACCTTATTCAGGGATGGACAGAGTTCAAAGTTCAGATTTCAAAGTTCAAAGTTCAGAGTTCAAAGTTCAAAGTTCAAAGTTCAGAGTTCTTCCCCTTTCCTATTCCGACACAAACTCCTGTTCGATATTGATGAACCCGGGGTACTTGATCTCCGTGGTGCCGATATAGATGGTCGGCTTTGCCCGCAGCATGATCCTGCTCGGCTCTCCCCCCTGCCCCGTCATGTTCATGGCGAAATTGATCACGGCATTGGCCGACTCGCCCGTGAAGACCTCGAAGAGGTCGACACCTACCTCCACCGGCATCACGGCTATCCCGCCACCGGGAGGAACTTTAACATCCCTGATCACTTTTCCGCTGGTCAGCAGCACATCGTCGATGAACAGGTCCCAGAGGAAACGGTTCATCGAGGCTTTCTGGTCGTTGGGATTGCGCACCTCCACGTTCAGTACGAAATAAAGGGGCAACTTCCCCTTCATGGCCGACATGGAGATGGCGCTGGCCTGCTGGAAGTCCAGGTCGCTGAACTGATCCACACCGGTGATATCCACCCCGGCAAGGACGATATCCTC
>CAZHYA010000113.1:3104-7455 GCA_964536525.1 uncultured Bacteroidales bacterium
GGAAATCGCACCTGGCGAAGTTCTTCATCTCGTTGGCCTGCTCAAGCACCGTGCAGGAAGGCGAAACGGCCAGGAGGATGACGGCGGTTAAAAAGGTTTTCAGCTTATCCATAAATAAGTGGTTATTGGGTTAAAACTAATAATCTTCCAGTGCCTGGCTGAAGTCTTCCAACAGTGTTTCCGGTTCTTCCAGCCCGGCATACACCCTGATGGCGTTGGGCGGCACGCCATCGATGTTTCCCAGCGCCCCCATCGGGAACACCAGCGATTCGTATCCTCCCCAGGATACGGCCAGCAGGAAACTTTGCAGCCCTTCGCACAAGGTTTCTATGCTCCTGGCACCGGGTTCCTTCAGGACAACCGTAAAGAGCCCGTTCGCACCCTTCATTTGCTTTTCGGCCAGTTCCCGTTGCGGGAATTTCTTCGCAAACGGATAAATGACCCTGTCTACCCTGGGATGACCCTCAAGGAATTCGACCAGCTTTTCGGCGTTCTGCCGGCTCTTTTCAAGCCTCAGTGGCATGGTGCGGAGCCCCCTGAGCATAAGCCAGGCATCGTGGGGCGAGATGATGCCCCCCAGGGCCATCGATCCCGACACAAAAACCTTTCGGATAATGTCATTATTGCTGCATACCAGCCCGGCTACCAGATCGCTGTGGCCCGAGAAATATTTCGAGGCCGAATGTACCACGATATCGATGCCCATGTCGGCAGGATTCTGGTACAGGGGTGTGCAGTAGGTGTTATCGATCATGGTGGTGATGCCCCGCTCCCTGGCCATCGCCGCCACCGCCCCGATGTCCTGCAGTTCCATGGTGAGGCTGTTGGGGCTTTCGAGGTAGATCAGGCGGGTTTCAGGCCTGACCGCATCGAGAAAATTGCCCGGTTCACGGCCATCCACCATGGTGGTGTTGATCCCGAAGCGGGGTAGCATCTCTCTGAAAAGGTATCCTACCCAGGTATAAGGCTTCCTCACCGAAACGACGTGATCGCCAGAGCGCAGCAGGCTGAGCACCGTGGAGGCCACGGCGGCACAGCCGCTGGCAAAGACAAGACAGTCGTCGGTGTGCTCCAGGGCGGCCACCTTCTTCCGCAGAGCCGCCACCGTGGGATTTTTCCCCCGGGTGTATACGGATTCCTCGAATTCATGCTCCAGGGCATGCTTCATCTCCTCAACACTGCTGAAGCAGAAATTGGAGGTCTGGAAAAGGGGTGGCGCCACGGATCCCAGCAGGGCATTCCTGTCCTCGCCAAGATGATTAATAATTGCGGATGTTTTCATTACCTTTACGGCTGGTTTTTTACCGGTTAATCAAAGATAGCCAAATTACATTTCCGCAAAAGCAAAAATGATCCTCATCCACAGAACCGACACCGATCCTTTTTTTAACATCGCGGCCGAGGAATATGTGCTGAAGCATATCGATGAGGATGCATTCATGCTATGGATCAGCACCCCTTCGGTGATCGTGGGCAAGCACCAGGTGGCAGTGGCCGAAGCCAACGTTACCTATACCCACAGACACAACATACCGGTGATCAGGAGGATCTCCGGCGGAGGAACGGTATACCACGACGAGGGCAACCTCAACTACAGCCTGGTGGTGAGGGGTGAAAAAGGCCGGCTTGTCGACTACCGAAAATATTCGTCCACCATCATCAACGCCTTGCGAAAGTGCGGCCTTAACGCATCCCTTGAAGGCAAGAGCAACCTGGTGGTCGACGGGTTAAAATTCTCGGGCAACGCCGAACATGTATACAGGGACCGTGTGTTGCACCACGGCACCATACTTTTCGACAGTGACCTGAAACAGCTCAGGAAGTGCATACGCCCGCAGCATGACCATTACGACGACCGCTCGGTAAGGTCTAAGGACAGTTTGATCGTGAACCTGCGGGATCTGTTACCGTCAGGCACTACCATGCAGGACCTGGCAGCCATGATCACTGCGCAGGCCAGGGAGGAACTGCCCGTATCAGGCGAATACCGGTTTTCGGATCACGACCGGGATCAGATCGGCATGCTGGTAGAAACAAAATATGCCACCGATGATTGGAATTACGGGTATTCGCCGCCATACAGCATCCGTCGCACGATCGGCACGGATGATGGGAACACGGAACTTTTCATTGAGGTGAGGAAGGGGATGATCAACGGTATCAGAACCGCAACAAACAACCCTGCAGGCTTGGGGCCCTTGCTGCAAGCCCTTTCCGGCAAGCGGCATCAACCGGTTATCCTGGAGCAGGTGCTGGAAGGGATAGATCTCCGGGATTCCCTGCCGGGAATGTCGAAAAAGGCCTTGCTGGAATGGTTTTTCTGAAGAAATTAACAAGATGATTCGTTAACTGATGAAAACGCTCACGCCTGAACTGATATCACAGTTGCGCAGCCGCCTCGACGGCGAGGTGCTCGACGACCTGTCGAGCAGGTTGCAGTATGCCACCGATGCGTCGGCATACCGTGAAGAGCCTCTGCTGGTGGTGAGGCCACGGCACGCTGCCGACATCAGGGAGCTGGTGCTTTTTGCCGGGGAACACGGTCTGCCACTGATCCCGCGCACCGCTGGCACCTCGCTGGCCGGGCAGGTTGTCGGGCGCAGCATCATCGCCGACGTATCGCGGCATATGACCGCCATCCTCGAGATCAACGCCGGGGAGCGATGGGCCAGGGTGGAGCCGGGAGTCATCCTCGACGAATTCAACATGGAGGCAGCGCATTACGGCCTGTTCTTCGGCCCCGAAACCTCCACCTCCAGCCGCTGCATGATGGGTGGCATGCTGGGCAACAATGCCTGCGGCGCTCATTCGCTCATCTACGGCAGCACACGCGACCATACCCTGTCGGTGAAGGCCATCCTCAGCGACGGCTCAGAGGCGGTGTTCGGCAATCTCGGCGAGGCAGCCTTCCACGAGAAGTGCAGACTCCAAACCCTCGAGGGTGATCTCTACCGCAATATCAGCGACATCCTCAGTGATCCTGCTAACCGGGAAAGCATACGTACGGAATATCCCGACCCGGCCATCAAAAGAAGAAATACAGGTTACGCCCTCGACCTGCTGCTCGATACCGCCCCTTTCACCCCCGGCGGACCGGCTTTCAACTTCTGCCGGCTCCTTGCCGGATCGGAAGGCACGCTGGCATTCGTCACCGAGATAAAGCTTAACCTGGTGCCACTGCCACCGGCAGAAAAGGCACTCGTTTGCGTGCACTGCCACACCCTCGAAGACGCTTTCCATGCCAACCTCATCGCCCTGAAATACAGTCCGGGTGCCGTGGAGCTGATGGACAGCACCATCCTGGAACTGACGAAGGTCAACCTCACCCAACAGAAGAACCGTTTCTTTATCGAAGGCGACCCCGGCGCCATCCTCATCATAGAGTTTGCCAGGGACAGCAAGGAGGAGATCATGCAGCTTGCCGCAGCCATGTCGGACGAGATGAGGGAGCAAGGCCTCGGCTACCACTTCCCACTGATCGCGGGCAGCGATATCGCCAGGGTGTGGGACCTCCGCAGGTCGGGCCTGGGTGTGCTTTCGAACATGCCCGGCGATGCCAGGCCGGTATCGGTGATCGAAGATACCAGCGTAAAGCCCGAAGACTTGCCTGCATACATGAAGGACTTTTCCAAGCTGCTCGACAAATACGGCCTCGAATGTGTTTACCACGCCCACATCGGCACCGGGGAGCTGCACCTGAGGCCGGTGCTCAACCTCAAGAAGCAGGAAGATGTGGCACTTTTTCGAACCATCGCCGAAGAGACTGCCCTGCTGGTAAAGAAATACAGGGGCTCGCTCAGCGGCGAGCATGGCGACGGCCGCCTGCGCGGCGCTTTCATCCCCCTGGTGATCGGCGAAAAGAACTACGGGTTGTTGCGTTCCATCAAGCAGGCCTGGGATCCTTTCAGCATCTTCAACCCCGGCAAGATCACCGACACCCCGCCGATGAACACTTCGCTGCGCTATGTACCGGATCGCCGGGAGAAGGAAATAAATACCTGCTTCGATTTCTCCGCCGACCAGGGAATCCTGAGGGCGGTTGAAAAATGCAACGGCTCGGGCGACTGCCGGAAGACGGCCCTCACGGGCGGCACCATGTGCCCCAGCTATATGGCCAGCAGGGAGGAAAAGAACAGCACCAGGGCCAGGGCCAATATCCTGCGCGAGTTCCTCACCCATTCAACACGGAAGAACCCTTTCAGCCACCGCGAGATCTACGAGGTGATGGACCTCTGCCTCTCCTGCAAGGCCTGCAAGTCGGAATGCCCGTCAAATGTCGACATCACCAAGTACAAGGCCGAATTTCTTCAGCATTATTACCAGGCCCACGGCATTCCCCTTCGCACGCTGG
>CAZHYA010000114.1:0-309 GCA_964536525.1 uncultured Bacteroidales bacterium
GTAGAGATGAGCGCGAAGGATGTTTTCGGTGAAAACGTTACCTCAACGCATTATTTCACCCTTTTCTCGCCGAAGGCGGATAAACTGCCCTATCCCATGGCAGAATGGTTCGTGCCGCTCAAACAAAAGGGTGAACCAGGCGAAAAGGCTGCATTCCTGATCGGTTCATCTTACAAGGATGTATCATTGCTTTATGAGCTTGGCGGCAAGGAAGGGGTTATCAGGCATGAATGGCTCTCCCTCAGCGGACAACAAATGCTGCTCGAGGTCCCTATCAGTGAAGAGGACCGGGGCGGGATGGGGCTGAAC
>CAZHYA010000114.1:403-2124 GCA_964536525.1 uncultured Bacteroidales bacterium
GCTCGCATAAGGGTGAAAAGGTGCTGGCCGAAATGCTTGCCGGCATGTACGATGCCTCCCTCGACGCTTTCAGGCCGCATGCCTGGAGTTTCAGCCTTTTCGAAGCCTTCTACAGTCACGACTTCTGGGATGCCGGAAATGCTTTCACTACGTCATCGGGCAACATGTTCCGCGAATACATATCCTATGAGTGGCCCTCCCTGAGGACCTACGACCAGCTCTACTGGAAAGATAAATATGGATTTGGCGGGGGCATGGCACGAAACCTGGATGGGATCTTATTATACAAGTCGTCGCGAAGTCAGGAAGCCGAAAGCGGCATTCTGCTCGCCGACGCCAGCGCCGAGGAAGCCGGGCAATCCGTCGCGTCCGCGGATGAGCGCAAGCCGCCCCCTCCGCCACCCGGAGGCGGTGAAAAAAAGGATGAGGCCCCTATCCGAAAGAACCTGCAGGAAACGGCTTTCTTCTTCCCCGACCTCAGGACCAATGCCGATGGCGATGTGATCATCAGCTTTACGATGCCCGAAACCCTCACCCGCTGGAAGATGATGGGATTTGCCTACACGCAGGACCTCAGCTCAGCGATCATCACCAGAGCGCTTGTCACGCAGAAAGAGCTGATGATCCTGCCCAACCAGCCACGCTTTTTCAGGGAAGGCGACGAGATATGGTTCAGCGCCAGGGTGGTGAACATGTCGGGCAAGGCGCTGGAGGGGGACGCCAGCCTCCAGCTTTTCGACGCCATCAGCATGAAGCCCGTGGATATGTCCTTCGGGAATGATGAACAAACGGTTAAATTTACGGCCTCGAAAGGCAACAGCGGTCATGTTAGCTGGAAACTGCAGATCCCCGAAAACGCCGGGCCGGTGCTCTGCCGTGTGACGGCCAGGGCGGGCAATTTCAGCGACGGCGAAGAGACGGTGATCCCGGTGCTCAGGAACCGCATGCTGGTGACGGAATCCATGCCCCTGCCTGTCAGGGGAAAGGAAAGCAGGGACTTCAGGTTTGAAAAGCTGGCCGCTTCGGGAGAGGCATCGGGCACCCTGAAGCATTACACCTACACCATCGAGTTTACGTCGAACCCGGCATGGTATGCCGTGCAGGCCCTCCCGTACCTGATGGAATATCCGTACGAATGTTCCGAGCAGATATTCAACAGGGTGTATGCCAACAGCTTTGCGGCCCATATCGTGGGGAAACACCCGGAGATCAGGAATGTTTTTGAAAGCTGGAAGACGGAAACGCCGGATGCCCTGCTTTCGAAGCTCGAAAAGAACCAGGAACTCAAGAGTGTCTTTCTCGAAGAAACCCCCTGGGTGATGCAGGCCCGGAACGAGTCGGAACGCAAGCAACGCATCAGCCTCCTCTTCGACCTCAACAGGATGAACAACGAACTGGAGAGGTCGCTGGGCCAGCTTGGGCAGAAACAGCTTGGCAACGGCGGATGGCCATGGTTCGACGGGGGCAACGACAACCGCTATATCACCCAGTATATCATCAGCGGATTCGGCAAGATGCAGCATCTCGGCGTGATGCCGAAGAACGACCCGGCCACCCGCGAAATGGTCCGCAACGGGATCCGGTATATGGATGAGCGGATGCAGGAGGATTTTGAACGGATCAGGAAGAAATATCCCGATTACCGTGAAGAGGACCATCTCGGGCAACTTCAGGTTCAATATCTTTACGCCAGGAGTTTCTTCAACGACGAATACCTGTTG
>CAZHYA010000114.1:2194-6210 GCA_964536525.1 uncultured Bacteroidales bacterium
CAGGGAGCAGGCAAAGAAGTACTGGAGAGACCGGGATAAATACATGCAGGGCATGATCGCGCTTGCCCTTCACCGGAGCGGAGACAAGCCCGTGCCGGCCCTGATCATGACTTCCATCAGGGAGCATGCCCTGTATGATGAAGAGATGGGGATGTACTGGCGCGGGGATGCCGGTTATTACTGGCATGAAGCACCGGTCGAAACACAGGCACTGCTCATCGAAGCCTTCGACGAGATCATGAGCGACAGGGCTTTTGTAGAGCTGATGAAGACCTGGCTGCTGAAGAACAAGCAGACCCACGACTGGGCAACCACCAGGGCCACGGCCGATGCCTGCTATGCCCTGTTGCTCCGTGGTGCCGACCTGCTGGCAGTGGAAGGGGATGTGAGCATCAGCGTAGGCGGCCGGGCCATCGATCCTGAAGCCCTCGACGAAACAAAAAAAGAAGCCGGTACAGGCTACTTCCAGTACCAGTGGCATGGCGATGCAATCGATACCGGCATGGCGAATGTCTCCATCACCAAACATGATGAGGGTGTGGCCTGGGGAGCTGTTTACTGGCAGTACTTTGAGGACCTCGACAAGATCACGCCCCATGCCTCACCGCTCAGCATCAGCAAGAAGCTCTTCCTGAAAAGCTATACGGACAAGGGCCCCGTGCTCATCCCTGTCGAGGACGACGACATCCTCAGGCCGGGCGACATGGTGGTGTCGAGGATCGAGATCCGCACCGACCGCGACATGGAGTTTGTGCATATGAAGGACATGAGGGCCGCAGCCCTCGAACCTGTGAACAGCCTCTCCGGCTACCGCTGGCAGGGCGGGCTCGGATATTATGAGAGCATCCGCGACGCTTCGGTGAACTTCTTCTTCAGCCACCTGGGCAGGGGCACCTGGGTGTTCGAATACCCGCTCTATGTGACCCAGGAAGGCAGCTTCTCCAACGGCATCACGAGCATACAATGCATGTATGCACCAGAGTTTGCCGCACATTCGGAAGGGGTGAGGATCGTGGTGGAATAGGTTTTAACTGCGTACCTTTTCTTGTTTGACTTTGGGACGATGAAACCATGGGATTGGGCGACAGCAGATCGGGTAATCGAGTGATATTCGATGGGATGTGAGGATTTAGGGATAGAAGGATTTGATATTTTGTACAATTTAACAATATAGCAATATATCCATATAACCGTCTGGCCGTCTAACGGTCCCGGTAAACCGGGGATTAGTT
The DNA here is from genome assembly GCA_964536525.1 of uncultured Bacteroidales bacterium. GTDB lineage: Bacteria > Bacteroidota > Bacteroidia > Bacteroidales > B18-G4 > B18-G4. Next base: position 3,427 of record CAZHYA010000114.1, read on the forward strand.
CGACTAAGCCTTTTCATTTCACTTCGCTCATGAAAAAACAGTCTCGCTAATTTAACCATGATAAGTTATAAGTGACTAAAGTGAGATGGAATGCCTGATGCCTGATGCCCGATGCCCGATGCCCGATACCAATCGCCCTTATTAACAATTGTTCATAACTCCTGTTGATGGTTTGTTAACAGATGGAAGGCAGAAACCCTTGACATCCCTTACGCCTTTTCCGTATATTTGCTTTACCAGGTGAGCGATAAAGGGCTGGCTGGAGTCTGTGAAGGCAGGGCAACGCTGAAGCCGCAAGGTGGAGGCAGCGCAGAGCCGGAAACGGGTAAAGGCCGGGGCCGAGCGGAGCAAAGATCTCACGAACAGCGCGAAGCAAGGCTCAGATGCAGAGAGGACGGAACCGCGAGGGAAAGGAATCAAAAGCATTAGTCGCAATAACAGTAACCTGGCACAAACCGCGAGCTCAGGCAAGCGGCAAGTGGCGGGGATCGTTTCGAAAGAGGCGGTCCCCGTGTGTTTTATATGCCATCGGCATAACCCGCCACACAAAGCCAAAAGATATATTCCTGTTGAAAATTGATCAGTGGGTGATGATCCTGCTGAGGTCGGTGTTGAACTTCTGGCTGATCTTCTTCAGCCCGGAGTATTCCTGTAACAGGAGATCCTGGTCTTCATCGTTGCCTGTATCCTTCAGCTGTTGTTGCAAGGCAAGCATCCGGGCATCAATTTTCTTGATCTTGAACGAAAGCAACGAACTATCCACAAGGGTTTTCAGGTGGGCATCTTCCCTTGCAACAAATATTTTATTCTTTTCCCAGTTCTCGCTCAATTCGTAGGGGGTGCTCAGCAGGTCGGCGCTGGTGGAACGTATCTGTTCCATATCATGGTTGATGAAGTTTTTTTCATCCACCTCAAACCCCTGCGAGATCAGCTGACGGTACTCATCGAAGATCATCTGGTATACGGCATTGTTGAATACAAGGTCGTCGGCCCTGATGGCCGCAACTAGGTATTTCCCCACATTCACGCTGATCTCTTCCTTCACCATCATGCCTTTCTCATCCTCTATCTCCCTTTCAAGCGTAATCTCCTCGCCGCCATACTGAAGCCATATCCTCACGATCTCCCGCTCCTGGAATTCGCTGTCGGTATAGTCGACATCCTTCGGCTGAGGTATGGCCTCCGGTTCCTGCCCGGGATCATAATCCGCGATGGCAGGCTGGTCTTTGCGGAACCTGTTCCGCAGGATCCTGTTCAGCTCGTTCACCAACACCTGTTCGGGCGTGTCGAGGAGGCTGCTGCACTCCTTGATATACACATTGCGGTAGATGGCATCGGGGATCAGCGCAATGGTCTCTACGATCTGCCGGATCAGCCCGGCCTTCTTCACGGGATCGCCTTCCGCATCCTGCATGAGCAGGCCTGTCTTGAAACGGATGAAGTCTTTCTCACCGGCCAGCAGTTCGCGGGTTTCCGCCGTCCGGTGCCCCCGCACGAACGAATCGGGATCCTCGTCGGGCGGGAACATCACGATGCGCACGTTCATCCCCTGCTCAAGGATAAGGTCGATGCCCCTGAACGAAGCCTTGATGCCGGCCTCATCGCCATCGTACAGGATGGTGATGTTTTTGGTAAACCTTTTGATCAGCCTGATCTGGTCGGGCGTGAGGGCCGTGCCCGAGCTGGCCACCACATTCTCGAAGCCGGCCATGACCATGGAGATCACATCGGTGTACCCCTCTACCAGGTAACATTTATCCTGACGGATGATCTCCGACTTGGCCACATGTAACCCATAAAGCACATTGCTCTTATTGTAGATCTCCGACTCGGGCGAGTTCACATATTTGGGCTTATTCTCTTCCCTGGTGAGGATACGGCCGCCAAAACCCACCACCCTTCCTGAGAGGTTGTAGATGGGAAAGACCACCCTGGCCCTGAAGCGGTCGTAACGCTTGCCATCGTCCTTTTCGATGGTCAGGCCCGTTTTTACGAGGTACTCCGCCTTATAGCCCTCCGACAGGCAGTGCCCGGTCAGCGCATCCCACTTGTTCGGGCTGTATCCGAGCCCGAACCTGTTGATGATGTCGAGGTTGTATTCACGGTCCTTGAAGTACGACAGCCCGACCGACTTCCCCTCATCGGTGTTGAGCAGCTGGTCGTGGAAGAACTTCTGGGCAACGGCGTTCACCTGGAACAGCGCTTCCCGTTCATCCATCCTGTCCTTGTCTTCCTGCGTCTGTTCGTCCTCTTCAATCTCGATGCCGTATTTCTTTGCAAGGTAACGCAGGGCCTCGGGATAGGTAAAATGCTCGTGTTCCATCAGGAAGGTCACCACGCTACCCCCCTTGTTGGAGCTGAAGCATGTGAAGATGTTTTTTGCCGGTGAAACATAGAAGGAAGGGTTCCTCTCTTCGGTGAACGGGCTGAAGCCCTTGTAGCTCTGGCCGCTTTTTTTGAGGTTCACGAATTCGCCGATCACCTCCTCGATGCGGGCGGTGTCCATGATCCTGTCGATCGTTTCCTTGCTGATGCGGCCCATGTCTGTTTGCTTAGTGCGAAGTTACGAATTTCCTGATCTCTGCGAGCTGTTCTTCCGTCATCCCCTCCGGGTCGAAGCCCGCATTGCGGCAGGTGAAGAAGATGCCGGCCGACTTGGCCAGGATATCGATCAGGTCGAAGGCTTCGTAAAGGTCGTCGCCCACGGCCAGGCAGCCGTGCTTTTCCCAGATCTCGGGATGGTGCGAAGCCAGCGCTTCAAGGGTTTCTTCGGCGATCTTCCCG
>CAZHYA010000114.1:6296-7187 GCA_964536525.1 uncultured Bacteroidales bacterium
GAGGGCGATGAGCTCGTTGACATGGGTGTGCAACAATGCCTTTTCAGTCCTGCCCTCCTCGAGGAGCTTTGCGTGGATGGCCAGGTGGGTCGGCAATTCGGATGTCGGCATCATCTTCCCCTTCGCTTCGCTGTAGAGAGTATAGGCCGTCCCTCCCTTCCCGATGCGGAGCAGGCAGACGTTCCGGTATGGCTTTGCGGCCAGGTTGCGCATGCGCGTGCCGCTGCCGCTGAGCAGCAGGTATTGTCCTTCGAGGGAAGGACAGGCGGTGGGAAGGGGAATGACGTTTCCCGCATCGCCGGGCACTTCATGCCTGATGAACCCGCTCACGTTCACCGACATATTGCCCGCATTCCGCTCAGCCCAGCCTTTGTGCCACAGGTAGTCGGCCACGGAGGCCATGGCCTTCACCGTTCGTTTCAGTTCAGCATTCCGCTCCATGATCTTCATGTCCTTTTGTTTTCAAAAAATGCACGTAACAACCCGGCACATTCATCTCCCAGCACCCCTTTGGTTATTTCTGTTTTTGGATGCAGCAGTTCACTGCCCGTAAGGGTAAAGCCCCGCTTTTCGTCGGCCGCACCGTACACCAGTCTGCCGATCCGGGCCCAGAAGGCGGCGCCGGCACACATTGCGCAGGGTTCGAGGGTTACGAACAGGGTACATTCGTCGAGGTATTTTCCCCCCAGGAATCCGGAAGCGGCCGTGAAGGCCTGCATCTCGGCATGGGCCGTAACATCGTTGAGCCTTTCGGTAAGGTTGTGTGCCCGTGCCACGATCCTGTTGTCGCACACCACCACCGCACCCACCGGTATCTCACCGGTGGCAAAGGCCTTTTCGGCTTCCTTCAGGGCCTCGCGCATGAAATATTCATCGCTGAAGATGATCATA
>CAZHYA010000114.1:7197-7447 GCA_964536525.1 uncultured Bacteroidales bacterium
GGTTGTTTACGGATGTAAAGATAAGGGAATTTGGGCGATGGGCGGTAGGCGTTAGGCGATGGGCGATGGGCTATAGGCTTTAGGCACTCTAGTCACTTTAGTCACTTTAGTTCACTTGTTACTTATCATGGTTAAATAGCTTGCCCTGAGCACTCGGGGGCTAAATAGCTTGCCCCGAAATTTCGGGGGTTAGATGGTTAATTCATCCCGTAGGGATGCCACGCCGATAGCAGAAATGAAGCAGGAAAGT
>CAZHYA010000115.1:0-7333 GCA_964536525.1 uncultured Bacteroidales bacterium
GAAGTAATTTAAATTCCCAGGCTGATCCCAAAAATGAAGTTCCGCGCCTGCGGATAAGTAAAGAAATCCGTTCCCAGGCGGAGGTTATCGTTCCCGGCATAGTTCACTTCGGGATCCATGCCACTGTAACCGGTGAAAGTGAAAAGATTGTAAGCGGAAACAAAAACCTTGAAATTCTGCAACTTCATCTTTTTCACCAGCGGGTCGCTGAAACTGTAACTGAGCACCACCTCCTTGATCCTGAGGTAAGACCCGTCTTCGATAAACCTCGATGATATCCGGTTGTTGTTGTTCGGGTCGGTCATGGTGGCCCTGGGGATATCGGTCACATCACCGGGATTTTGCCAGCGGTCGAGGATGGTGGTCAGCTGGTTGTCGTCGCCCTTGAGGGATTCAATGTATACCCTGGTACCGTTATAGATGTCGTTGCCATAGGAATACTGCAGAAAGATATTCAGGGTCAACTGTTTATAGGTAAAGATGTTCGAAAAACCGCCATAGAAGTCAGGATTGGGGTCGCCGATCTTCGTGCGGTCATCGGCGGTGATCATACCGTCGCCGTTCACGTCTTCAAACACGATATCGCCCGTGGAGGGATCAACACCCAGTGAATTGTACCCGTAGAAGATCCCGAAAGCCTCCCCCTCGCCGATATAGTTGTTGCCCCTCCCGATAAAGTCGATGGGCTGGCCATTATACAGTTTCAGTACCTTGTTCCTGTTGGCGGAGAAGTTCAGGACCGACGTCCAGGTAAAAGAAGGGGTCTTGATGTTATCGGTCGACAGGGCGATCTCAAACCCCTTGTTTTCCAGTTCGCCGATATTATCGATCACGCCTGTGAATCCCGATGTCCCGGAAACAGACCTGTCGAGCAGCAGATCGCTGGTTTTGGCATAATAATAATCGAATACCAGGCGGATGCGGCTGTCGACCACTTCAAGGTCGATACCGGCATCGAATTGTGCGGTCGATTCCCAGCGAATGTTGGGATTCGGGATCTGTACCGGGTAGATACCGGCAAAGCCGTTGTAATTGGCTCCCCCGGAGAAGAGGGCGGGGCTTGAGAACCTTGGTATGCCATCGTTCCCGGTATAGCCGAAACTCACCCTCAGCTTAAGTTCGTCAACAAATCCGACCCCGTCGAAGAAAGGCTCTTCCGAGATCCTCCATCCGGCCGAAAATGCCGGGAAAAACCCGTATTTATTATTCTTGCCGAACTTTGACGACCCGTCGTACCTTGCACTTGCCGTGAGCAGGTACTTGTTCCTGAGCGCATACTTGAACCTTCCAAAAAATGAATTGGTGCGGTCCTCCACCCTCGAAGCCGATGCAACCCTGATATTGGCGGCGGAGGTGATGTAGCTGAAATATTCGTTCGGGAAATCCGAACCCTCCATGTATGCACTTCTCCTTACATATCTTTCGTATGAATAACCCAGGGTGGCCTCAAGGTCATGGACCGACCTGAAGATTTTGCTGTATGTAAAGAAGTTGTTCGTGGTGAAATTGCTGGCGTTGGTGTTCCCCTCAATGCCCAGCCCGTTGTATTTTGATCCCTGGCGGGTTGTGACCGGGTCGTAGCTGTGCTCGTTAAGGTTCAGGTAATCGATACCCCATCGTGTCTCGAAGCTGAGACATTCCATGATCCTGTATTTTCCGTAAATATTGCCGATCGTCCTGAAATTCTGGGCAAGGTTGGTGGCTTCATTGGCGATGGCCACCGGGTTGGCATAAGGACCGTCCTCGTTGTATGTGCCGTCGGCATTGTAAACAGGGTAAATGGCCGGCAGTGAGATGGCATTGGGGAGCGGGCCGTTCAGCGACTGGTCGCCTTCCACCCTGTTGTTCCAGCTGTTGCTCAGTCCTATACCGGCGCCGATGCTCAGCTTTTTGTTAATATGGTGATCGAGGTTCAGCCTCCCGTTGAGCCGCTTGAAATCCGTACCGATGAGGATCCCTTCCTGGCTGGAATAATTACCGCTGACATAGAAGGTGGTTTTTTCGTTTCCCCCTGCCGCTGACAGTTCGTAATTCATCACGGCGCCGGTGCGGAAAACTTCGTCGAGCCAGTCGGTATCCACATCCGGGTTGGCGATCTCTTCAGGGGTGAAGACCGGTGGGGCCCCCTCATTAACCTTAAGTTCATTGCGGTACACCATCCACTGGCTGGCATCCAGCATGTCGAGCTTTTTCTCAGCCATCTGGAAGCCGGCGTAAGCAGCAAAGTTGATCTTTGTCTTTGCCATTTTACCCCTTTTGGTGGTGATCAATACCACCCCGTTGGAGGCGCGTGCCCCGTAGATCGAAGTGGCCGAAGCATCCTTGAGGATGGTCACCGTTTCGATGTCGGAAGGGTTGAGGTCGCTGATGGCATTGATGGTTTGCCCGCTGAAGCCGATCTGCCCGAAATCACCGGTAAGCATTGGAATACCGTCGATAACATAGAGGGGTTCGTTCCCGGCATTGATGGAGGTATTCCCCCTGATCCTGACGGAAATGCCGCCGCCAGGCGTACCTGAATTCTGGGTAACCTGAACGCCGGTGGCTTTTCCCTGCAAGGCAGCATCGAGGTTATCCACGGGGATCTCTTCGATGGCAGTGGGCTTGTACTGCGAGATGGAAGAAGTGGAAAGTTTCCTGCTCTCGGTACCGTATCCGATCACAACCACCTCGTCAAGGGCCTGGACAGAACGCTCCATGGCCACGTCGATCACCGTGCGGCCTTCCACTGCAATCTCCTGCGTCTGCATCCCGATGAATGAAAATACCAGGGTGGCCCCTGCAGGGGACTGGATGATATAATTCCCGTACACATCGGTGGTGGTACCCTGCTGGGAGCCTTTGATGGCCACCGAGACACCGGGAAGCGTTTCTCCATCTTCGGATGAAGTGACCGTACCGCTGATGTCCAGTTGCTGGGCGTTTGATCCAATGCTGAAAAGCAGCATGGAAAGGATGAACAAGCATAGATATTGTCTCATAGGCATGAATTATTGACACTACAAAATCAAGGTTTACAGCCCTGGGAATCGTCCATTTTTCAATGCATAAATATATAAAATGATAAAATCATTTGCAAAAAAGAAGCTGTCTCAAAAGTTTTTGTGGTTATTTCCCGCCAGCGGGAGCTGCCTGTGGAAAAGATAGGTGAAAAAAAAATAACAGGGAAAGGAACCTGCATTAAAATTATATATATTGCATGTACAAATATCATTAGTTATATAAATAGGATCCCCGTTCTTTGAAATACCCTGTAAACAGTCCTTACGGCATCTTTTCCCCTCAAAGGGATTTGGCTTGAATTAAGTTATTTGCCTGAAGAAAAGCACTTTCAATGCCATCGGGCAAGAATATCCTCACTGAATTTACAGTTCATTTTTCATTTTAATCCAGTTAAGATCTTACCATGAAAAATTCCCTGCTTCTAATGATGTTATTGGTTTTCCAGCTTCCTGTTCTTGCACAGGAAGCCCAAACGGAAACCAATACCCCCAGGTTTCATGTGGGCCTGGACTACGCCTTTATGCAAACCGACATGGACCTTACCTCCATGACCTTACAAAATTCCCTGAACGGGACCTTATTTGATCCCATTGAACTCGACGATGAAGAGATCGATGATATGAACCGCAGGGTCGAATTTACAAGAAAGTTCCAGGGTGTTTCAGTCAGCTTTGGAATGATCTTCCCGGTGAAGCCCGGGAGCAAATGGTTCATCGACGGGGCACTGACGGCGGGAATAGTCAAGCCTGGTTATCAGGCGTATAACAAAGAAACCGACACAACGGAGATGGAGATAAATTCCGGTTTTTCATTGATCGCGGCAGGATTGAATTTCAACATCCGGTACAGCATCACCCCTCACTGGGGTGTCGGGGTGCAGCCATTCCTCAGGGCATCGTTCGGCACCGACGACAAGATCGACGACAACATCTACGGCCATGTGGCTTACTTCGACGAAGAGAGACAGAACAAATATGTCTATGTCTACTCCCGCATGAACCTCTATGCCTGCTATACATGGGGCAATTTCACCCTTATGGCGGGCCCGGGCTTCTACTACCTGTATAATGCAAACCGCTACGAGCTTACCCGCACGGATCCTGCCAGTTCGGATACCTATAAAACGGAGGTGGAATCACAGCTGGTCTCCACTGCCTTTATCGATGGTACCCTTGGCGTGGAATGGCGGATCAGCGACCAGCTGATGCTGAATGCCCAGGGTGCTTTCGGCAATGATGTCCTGGCACACGGGGGGATCAGGTTCCTTTTCTAAAGTAAAAAATATTATAACCCAAAAATACAAGGCCATGAAGAGATTTTTCCTATGCCTGGCGCTTCTCACACCCTTCATCCTCAACGCCCAGGACAGTTATATGTCGGATTACGCTTCCTACTGCAAAGATTCTGACTTTGGACGGCAAAAGCAGAATGAGATCCTGGGTTTCACTGCCGGGATCAACAACGGGGTAACCTATGTTTTCAGGTACATTACCGATAAATACTGTGAGTCCATACCCCCTCCGCTTTATTTCAAGTCCCTTCCCAATGGCTGTCCGGTCGTGTATACCTTCGATCCTTCTGATGGCTCACTCCATACCATGGACCTCAAGGGAGATGTTACCCCTTGTTACGGAGGTACTCCCTGGTTTGCCGCCATCACCAATTTCAGTTATCCCGATAAGTGGGACTATACCCCTGACCTCTTAACTAAACTGGTCACTTTCAATTACAATGGCCGCACCTGGCTCCTGCAGATCATCGATTCGAAGGATAAAAAAAGCTGTTACGAGTGTTTTGCCGAAATCCCTCTGGAGGATAAACAAAAGGCTTATACCTATGTTGATATCTCCCCGATCCCGACAGGCAGTTCTGGTCCTGAGATCGATGCCAAGCTTGGGGCTTTCCAGCTGGGCGATTCCCTCTTTTTCGTCACCAATAAGGTTTCCATCAATAAGATGAACTATGAGGATAAGGCCTGGAAACTGGAGACCTATGCCCTGGATACGGCCAGCAATAAGTTCATCCGAAAAAGCGAACAGGCGCTTACCGGGCAGAACCTTGTGAACGGGAATATGCTGGCCGGGCTGGCACGGCGGTACGATTCTAAGACCGGCAGGGATTACTTCCTGCTGGTCACTTACGTTCCGGTCCAGGATAATGCCAAAGTTTACTTTTACCGGCTTGATGTGACCAAGGGGACGGGAAAGGTGAAATTGCTGGGAAGCATCGATGCAGAAGGCTTTATCCCCGGCGGGGTGGTAGCGGCGCCCGGGTCTATCCAGGCCAAGCGCCAGCCGGCCCAGGTAAAGCATCCCGAAATGAGCGACAGGCTGTCACTTTTCAGTATCAGGGGCAAAAAGGTGGGGAGCGGTTATCCCATCGATTACTACGACATCTACATCTCTTCCGACAGTATCGTGAATCTTGCAGATCAAGCAATGATCATCAACCCGATCGGGAATACGCCCAAGATGATGGACAATTACTTTTCAACTACTGCAACCTACACCATCGAACCAAACCATTATACGAACAAATTAAGTACCTCGCCCGACTATGCCGACGGCTTCCAGATGAAGTTGTGGCTGTTCTTCCCCGATACCAAGCAGGATCTCTTTGCCGTCGGTTTCAATTCCGACATCTGGCAGCCCTCACCCTCTCCCTACGATACCGTGGTCACCAGCAGCCTGCAGACCGACACCGGCAACGTTTCAAGGGAGCTGCAGGGTTTATCCACACTGGTCGGCATCATCGACGGCGGCCCGCCCTGTTCGGTCAACTGGGAAATATGGGATTCGGTCTTTCCCGTGAACAACCCGAAAGATCCGACCATCCTGGAACTTTCCGAAGCAGTGACCCAGCAGATCGAATATACCAACAGCACCACCGATGAATTCACTACCGGGGCCAACATGAAAATTATGCAGAATCTGGGCATAAAGAACAAAACCTTCCTCTCGGTCGAAGAGGGGGTAGGATTTCATTACGTGAACGCATTCAAGCAGCTGTATTCCACGGGGATCGAGTCGGTGAGTTCATCGGCCACCAGCTACCCGCTCAATTCCGACGTACAGGGCTACGGGCATTACCTCTGGGCATACCCCATCATCACACGCTATGTTTACCGACGGTATGTCTGGTGGGACGCCTATCCTTACACTACCTATGCCCATCCTGTTCCCAACACCCTGCAGTACCTTTTCCGTACCAGGGGCATGGATCTTGGCAGCGTTCCGGTGCCCATAAAGGGAAATCCTTTCAGGATAGACGAGCCCAACGGCATCGGGCTCAGGGACTGGACCATCGACAGTGTGTCGTTCGGGCACCGGGGCCGCTATGAGATCTTCAAGGTGCTGACGAATTACAGCACGCTATCGCGCCTGACCCATGCATCATGGATCCATGGTGAGGAACCCATCAACGGGAGTTTTGAAAAGGTAACGGACTCCACCTACCTGAGCGAATCTGAAAACACCTTCAAGATAAGGACCTCGGCAGGCATCTCGTTGCCGGAGATCTTCAAGCTGAAAAGCAGCGTGGGGTATGATATCTCTTACACTACCGAGGTACGGCACACCGTAAAGTTCGGCTCGGAGATCCAGCTGAAGCTCAACATAAACCAGAGCGTAGCCCCCTACCTTCACAACCCGCAATCCCTCAATATGGACCTCTACCTGTTCTCGCCCGAGGACGGGATCGATTACTGGTACTGGGACAGCATCCCGAACACCAGCCAGAGGCCCTGGTACATCGCCTACGTGGTGAAAGGGGCCTCAAAAAGCATTGCACTGCATGCCCCGCCGGATCATTATGTGCTGAAGGGCCGGATGCCTGAATTTTACTGGCAGACCGAAGGTATGGAGAAAGATGCCTCCTGCAGGCTGTTCATCGCCTCCGGCTGGCCGATGACCCCGGGTAATGTCCTTTATGAGGAATCGACAGGGGTACGTACGGCATCGTTCGTTTCGGGATTTGTCCCGGAGCCCGGGAAGACCTACTACTGGGCGGTAAGGGGCGTTGACGGGCCGGGAGAGATCACCTGGTCGGATCCGCGAACCTTCACGGTGGCCAAGGATGATCCCGTTGCAATGGAACAGGCGGGATTAATGGCGATGGTATACCCCAACCCTTCTCCCGGATACGGGATCCATGTTAACATGCTTGGAGCGGCAGGCAACGATGTGCGGGTATCGCTCTACAGCATGGAAGGGACGCTGATCTGCGCCGGTCAGTACGACGGTACCGGGCCCGGCGAAACCGATGTGCTGCTTCCCTGCTCCGGCCTGGCGCCGGGCATTTATCTTGTCGAGATCACCACATTGCGCGAACG
>CAZHYA010000116.1:0-7326 GCA_964536525.1 uncultured Bacteroidales bacterium
TAGGTTTCGAGGCAAATGCTGTTGCGGGCAGCAGAGATATCATCGAGCATGGCATTGAAATACTGCCAGGGGTCATCAAAGAATAGCGGGGTATCCAGGCGTTTTATGGTGTCCTCGGCTGCCATAATGCTTTAACGGGATTAAAGGCTCTTGAAGAGTTTCATCAGGTCTTCCTTCTTCCTGAATGAAACGGGTACAGCGGAATTGTCGTCCATGATAAGAAAGCCGCCCTCCTGCTTGTCGTAACGTTTTACATGCAGAAGATTGACCAGGTGCGACTGGTGCACGCGGTAAAAGCTGAAATCCTTCAGCATCTCGTGGTAATCCTTAAGTGTCTTCGATACGGTGATCTTTTCCTTGCTGACCGTAAAAAAATGGGTATAGTTCTTTTCCGATTCACAGCGCACAATATCTTTCAGCATGAGGATATGCACGCTGTCTGTCGTCTTAAGGACGATCTTTTTGCTAGTGCTCAGGTCAAGGTTTTCATACAGCGCCTGGAGCTTTTCCGTCATGTTTTCCCTTTCGATCACCTCCCTGGCTTTTTGAACGGCATTGACCAGTTCATCAGGATCCAGGGGTTTAAGAATATAATCCAGGGCACTGAATTTTATGGCCCTGATGGCAAATTCTTCAAAGGCTGTAATAAAAATGACAAGAAAATCGACATGGCCCAGTTTCTTCAGCAGATCGAAGCCGGTGCCATCGGCCATCCTGATATCGAGCAACAGCAGGTCGGGCTTGTGCTCGCCAAGGACCATAAGTCCTTCCTTCACACTTGCGGCCGTGGCCAGTACCTCCACATCGCGGCAGTATGATTTCAGCATATTCAGGATCGTTTCCCTGGCATTCTTTTCATCATCGATCACGATCGTCCTTATCATAACAGAGAATCTTTGTTTTGCATCCCGGCGTAGCCGATGTAAAGTTAAACAATCTAATGAACATTTATCGATAATAAGTTGCCGTGCATTTCATTCTACCCGGGATCTTATAGCCTTCAGTTGCTCTTGAACGGCAGGTGAAGTATCACGCGCGTGCCCATTGCATTGCCCTGTTCGTCCTTCAGGTCGATGATCTCGAGCCGGATTTTTTGTGTCATGATCATATTCAGCGATTCTATCCTTTTTCTGACGATATCCTGACCCATTGATTTGTGCAGCTTCTCTTTCGCGTGTTGCAAATTCATGGCATTTTCGCGGCCAATACCATTATCATCAATGATCACTTCGATGGCATTGCCTGAATTTACGATCTTCAATTCCAGCAGACCCCTGCCTGCCTTATGCTGCAGGCCGTGCTCTATGGAATTTTCGAGAAATGGCTGGATCAGCAATGGAGGGATCAATATGGCTTCCGGCATGATATCGCCGTCAATTTCTATGTTGTAATCAAACATGTTGTTAAATCGCATCCGCTGCAGGTCAAGGTAGTATTGAAGGGCCTCTACCTCCTTATCAAGATGAATGAAATCCTCGGTAGAACCATAGAGCGTATGCCTGATCAGTTTGGCAAAGCTGGTGAGGTATCTGCCTGCTTCGTGGGGTTGGTTGTTGTACATGTAGCCCTGTATGGCAAGCAGGGCATTGAACACGAAATGCGGGTTCATCTGCAGCCTGAACATCCTTTGCTCAGTCCTTGCCAGCTCATAAGCACTTCTCTCTTTGATCTTTCGCTGGCGGCGAAGAAAAAGAGTTAGACCTGAAGCAACAGCAAGGATCAGGGCAATAACCAGAAGTATGAACCAAACTGCCTCCGTATAATGTTTCCTGATCGTGAAGTGAATGATCTCCGGCCTTTCATTCCAGATCCCGTGCAAGTTGCCGGCATTCACATATAAGGTGTATTCGCCGGGAGAGAGGTTGAGGAAGTTGGCCCAGGGGTTGTTCGTCTGGACAATTTGGTCGTTATAATTTGAGAGCATATAGCGGTACCTGACCCCCTCCCTCGACCGGTAGGTGATCCCCATGAACTTCACCCTGATGTTGTTCTGGTCGTGGTCGAGTACATATTGATCGCTGATGATGGTGTCCCTGCCATTGATCTGTACCCCTTCGATCCGGATCATCGGAGCAGACAGGTGAGGCTCCAGCTTTCCCGGGTCGAAGGAAACCAGTCCGTTACCGGTACCAAGCCAGATGTAGCCGTCATGCATCCCGATGCTGTTGATCTCACGCGACGGCAATCCATCGCTCGAACCATAACCCTCCAGGGTATAGCGGTCGTATGAATCATTGAAGACGATACGGTTCAGACCGTCTTTCATGCCTACCCACAGGGTGGAGTCATTTTGTACAAATAATGCCCTGACCGAGTTCCCGATAAGGCCCTCCTCCGTGGTGAGATGGTCCACTACGCTGTCGCCACGCAGGAACAGCAGGCCATGGGCAGATGTACCCACGACCAGCAGGTTCTTCAACCTGCAAAGCGCTCCGATCCTTTCTTGCAGGAAAGGGGATGATCCTCCTTTAAAACGCTCCACCCCGTCGCTGTATTGGTATAACCCGTATAGGGTGCCCAGCCAGATGCTGTGATCCGGATCCTGCAGGATTGCATAAACCCTCCGGGTTGAATCGGTTTTCAAAGAAGAGACCAGTTGTCCGCCCTCATAAGTGCAGACGCCCCATACCTTGCTCGCCAGGATAATGGCATCACCCTGGCCTTTAGCAATGATCGTTGTGGTGATTACCGTATCAGGTGGCCTGGGAAATCCTGCGGGATCATAACGCAAATGACTGGTTGACGACAGCCACAAATATCCATCATTGTCGACAACGATGTGCCTGATCCAGTCATAGGGTTCTTTAACGTTCACCCGGTGTAGATCTTTGACCTCGCCATGGCCGACTTTGCCCGTATAAACCCGCTTGTCCGAACTGCTGAGCCATAAACGGTTTCCTGCAATTGCCAGATCAATGACGTTAAGCCTGCGGTCATCTCCCGGCAGGGTGTAGAAATTAAAGTCGATACAAGACGTGAAAAAGACCCCGTAACCCTCAGTGCCCATCCAGAAATTTCCTTCCCTGTCCTGGGCAAGGCTGGTGACGGTATACCCGTTTAATAAATGGCGCCCGTCGCTTTTCTGCCAGTTACCTTCAAACACATATACCCCCCTGCCATACTTGAGGCTCACCCATAACCTTCGCTGATCATCGGCAAGCATCGCAATTACTTCCTCATCGAACTCCCGCCGGCTTACTATTTCATTATCCTTGATATAATAGCATATCTTGCCAAAACTGACCATGTGGGCATTCTTTCCAACCCTGGCATAATTGCGGTGGAAAAGGGTGTGGTTAAAAGCCTGGCGAACATAATATTTCCCTTCGCCATAGCAATAGTCCACCTTTGGCCGGCAATATGCAGGCGTCTTGCTGACCATGGTCAGAAAATGATCCTTCCCCATATCCTCGAAATACAACAGGAATCCTCAGCAAGAGGATAGGTATCATGGTCCATCCTGAACCTTCCCTCACGGTCAATATACGCGACCCCTCCTCTCCTCGGAGACAATTTCATCACACCGGCAGAATCGACATAAATTTTATGAAAGAAGCTGTCGCGAATGTATTTCGATATGGTGTCGTTATATTCATAGGCCCTGACATTCCCATTCTCAAAGTAACTGAGCAGGCCGGTATTGGAAAGGAACCAGATACGGCCGTTCCGATCCTGGTAGAGTTTAAGGATGACATTTGCCGGCAGGCCGTCAGACATATCATAGCTTAAAAAGCTTCGTCCATTGTATTGACAGACGCCATTATCGGTAGCAAACCACATGATCCCGTCATCGGCCAGCAGCACATCGTAAACGTAATCGCTGGGCAAGCCTTCCTCCTCTGTAAGCCTGCTGAATACAGGATCCTGGGCCACCATGCTTCCAAAAGAAAGCATGACCATGCATACCGCAACCAACAGGTTGAAAAGTGAAGATCGATGATGTAGCATATCTGTCAGAATTCCCGCAATATACTCAAAAATATACAAAGTATCAGAGGGTTGAAGGCCTGTTTTTGGATAAAGGATTTAACTGTTTATCTTTGCTGTAAATAAATGGCTTATGATAAAGTCGATGACCGGTTTTGGCCGCAGCACGCTCGACCTTCCGGAAAAGAACATCTCTGTTGAAGTCAGATCATTAAACAGCAAGCAATTCGATGCAAGTCTCCGACTGCCGCAACTCTACCGTGAAAAGGAAGGTGAACTCAGGTTGCTGTTGACAACAGAAATGGAGCGGGGCAAGATCGAACTCAACATCAACATCGAAAAAAACGGGGATACGGGTAATTACCAGTTCAACCGCGTCCTGGCAAAACAGTATTTTGAGGAGATGAAGGCTTTGTCGGCTGAGTTGGACATTGCATTTAACGAAGACGTGATCAGCACCATCACGCGGATGCCGGATGTGCTGAAAGCCGCCCAGCCTGAACTCAGCGATGAGGAATGGGCGCAGGTGCTTGCAACTGTGAAGAAGGCCATCAGCAACCTCAACGACTTCAGGGAAGCAGAAGGCAGAGAGCTTGAGCAGGATCTCATTGCCAGGACATCGATCATAGAAAAACTACTTGAAGATATTGCCCCGCTGGAAGAGTATCGCATCAGGAGATTGAGGGAGCGGCTGCAAAAACAGCTTGAAGAGTCCTTTGCCGAGGGTGTGGTCGACAAGAACCGTTTCGAGCAGGAGATCATCTATTATCTTGAAAAACTAGATATTACGGAGGAAAAGGTCAGGTTGGGAAAGCATTGCCGGTACTTTGTTGAAACGCTGGCCGAGCCTGGTGCCAATGGGAAAAAACTGGGATTCATCTCCCAGGAGATGGGACGGGAGATCAATACGCTGGGGTCGAAGGCGAACGACGCCGACATCCAGAAGCTGGTGATCCTCATGAAAGATGAGCTGGAAAAGATCAAGGAACAACTGTTCAATATCCTGTAATGAAAGGCAAGCTGGTCATATTTTCCGCACCTTCAGGGGCAGGCAAAACCACCATCGTCAGGGCCATGCTCAGCCATTTCCCCCAGCTTGAATTCTCGGTTTCGGCCTGTTCCAGGTCAAAGCGGGAAGCAGAAGTCGATGGCAGGGACTACTACTTTCTGGGCCTGGAAGGATTCAGGAAAAAGATCAGCGAAGGTGCTTTCCTCGAATGGGAAGAAGTATATAAAGACCACTATTACGGCACCCTAAGGTCGGAAGTCGACCGGATATGGGCAGCCGGCAAGCATGTGATCTTCGATGTTGATGTATACGGGGGCATCAACATCAAAAAACAGTTTGGCGAACGGGCATTGTCGGTATTTGTCATGCCCCCGTCCGTTGAGGTGCTGGAGGATCGCTTGAGAAAACGTTCTACCGATGATGAATCCAGCCTCAGGAAACGCCTCGACAAGGCACGCCATGAGATCGGCAAAGCCCATGAATTCGACGAAATTATCGTGAATGATGAGCTCGACAGGGCGGTAGAAGAAGCAAAACAAATTGTTGCAGAATTTCTTGATGAAGAATAGGAAATCAAAAACCGGGCTTTTTTTCGGATCCTTCAACCCCATCCATACGGGGCATATGATCCTGGCAGAGTATATGGTCGAATATGCAGGGCTGAAGGAGGTCTGGTTCGTCGTTTCGCCGCAGAACCCCTTAAAGGAAAAGAAAGGCCTGCTGGCCGACCATCACCGGCTGGCCATGGTCAACATAGCAGTGGAAGACGATGCCCGCTTCCGTTCCTGCAATATTGAGTTCAGGATGCCGCAACCCAGCTATACCATCGACACGCTGGCTTACCTTTCAGAGAAATACCCCGATCACAGCTTTGTACTCATCGGCGGCACCGACATCCTGCCCAGTTTCCATAAGTGGAAAAACTACAAGGTGCTGCTCGAACAATATGAACTGTATATCTACAACCGCCCGCATTACGACCCGGGCGATTACCGGGGGCACCCCGGTATCAAATTTTTCGATGCCCCCTTGTTGGAAATCTCGGCGAGTTTTATCCGCGACTCGATCAAAAATGGCAGGGAGGTAAGGTATATGCTTCCGCAAAAAATTTACGATTATATCATGGAGATGCATTTTTACGAAAGGTAACCGGCATCAGTCGCAGGATCTGGCTCCCGGTTTGCACGCGCAAAATCATTCATGATCAGAAATAATAGACTTCCTTCCCAGGGGCCGATTCGTGTTTCTTCACCAGAGATTTGTCGAGCCCTTCCATGATCACCTTATAGATGCCACGCTCCAGGTCTTCCCGCTCAAATTCCAGCCTGATCGGCTCGTCGCCTGCCAGCAGGTTGATGGCCGCCCTGAGTTTTTTCGCGATGAAGCCTGAGCTGTCGCGATCCATTTCCAGTTTGACATATTCTTTATCCGGGTCGTCTTCTATTATCTTGAATCCAAGCATTTTATTGTATTTCAAGGCAGTGGTATTCGACTTCAGGATGGTGGCCCTGGGCTTGAGATCCCAGATGGCCACACCCAACTCAGCAAAGATTAGCGTGCACAGTGTAGGGATGTGTGTCTTACGGTAGTACCTGTTCCAGATGAAGATACCGGTTTCCATGGTCTTGTCGGCCCAGTTGATGTCCTTGCCGTTGATCAGTCCGATCTTTTTTCCTTTGAATTCGATGATAAAATAAAGGTTATTGTTGTTATCGACTGAGCGGAACCATTTCCTTTGCATCTCCGGAGTGATGTGCTCGCGGTATACCATGTATTTCCTGATGCTATCGTGGTTCCTCCACTTCCTTACCAGTTCAATGTCCTCTTCCCGCAGACGGGTGAATTTTATATTGTATTTTGAAATGATCATCAGGCCAGTGAATAATTGCGCTACGGCCACAAAAATAATCATTATCCCCATTGGAGCTGTTATAAGTCCTGTCAAAACAAATAGGTTATCTTTGCGACGACAACCTCGTTCATCGTATGGCAAATCGCAGGCTCATACTCATAAACCCTTTCAACCAGCATACCAAACATGGTTTGTACGACACCCATGCCATGTCGCCCCCGCTGGCCCTGGGCATTATTGCCGCCCTCACACCGGCAGGGTGGGATATCGCCATCATCGATGAGAACTTCGAAGAGTTTTCCTACCGTGAAGCCGACCTTGTAGGCATCACGGCCGTGACCGCCAACATCAACAGGGCCTACGAGATCGCGTCACTTTACAGGGCGGCTGGCACACCCACTGTTATTGGAGGCATCCATGCCTCCATGCTGCGTTCGCGATTGGTCACTTCAGGTTACGAAAGCGAAGAATTTGAGCTCGCCGGCGCCGAGAGCGTGAATGCGACAACACTCTGTATCGAACTCTCACGGGAGATGCT
>CAZHYA010000117.1:0-7296 GCA_964536525.1 uncultured Bacteroidales bacterium
GGCATCCACGTTGGTTATAATTGTTACCTTTGGATTACAAACGACTGTGGACACGCTCGCCTGAGCGATCCGGCCATTCGCACATGAAGGATTTCATGGACCATGTGAACCGTGACTTCGGATTTGCCTTTTCAACGTACGACGAACTTTTCAGGTGGAGCGTTGAGCACCCTGCCGATTTCTGGGGTGCCTTCTGGCATTTTAGTGGAATTAGGTATTCAGTTGACTATGAGCGGGTGGTGGATGATCCGAAAAAAATGCCGGGGGCGAAGTGGTTCGAAGGGGCCAGGCTGAACTTTGCAGAGAATTTGTTGTCGCGCCGCGATGATAAGACCGCCATCATCTTCAGGGGTGAGGCAGAGTTCGAACGCCGCATCAGCTACGCTGAACTTTACGAGCAGGTGCACCGCGTGGCGGAAGCGCTTAAAAAGACCGGCGTGAAGAAGGGCGACCGCGTGGCGGGCTTCATCCCCAACATGCCGGAAGCCATCATCGCCATGCTGGGCGCCGCATCCATCGGAGCCATATGGTCATCATCGTCTCCCGACTTTGGCATCAAGGGGGTGCTCGACCGTTTCAGCCAGATCGAGCCCAAAGTGATCTTCGCTGCCGACGGCTATTATTACAAGGGCAGGAAGTTCGATTCGCAGGAAAAGCTGAAAGGCATCCTGCACGAGCTTCCATCCGTTGAAAAAGTCGTATTGATCAATTATACGGATACCGTTGATACCGGTTCGGTACCCAATGCCGTGAGCTGGGAGGATTTTGCCGTGCCTGTCGGCGGAGAGATGAGCTTCGAACAGCTCCCTTTCGACCACCCCCTCTATATCATGTATTCCTCCGGTGACGGGCGAAAGCGTACCTAAACAAAAAAAGCCCGGCGACAAGGTGTTCTACTTCACCACCTGTGGCTGGATGATGTGGAACTGGTTTGTGAGCAGCCTGGCGGTGGGGGCCACCCTGGTCTGCTACGACGGCAACCCCTTCCATCCCGGTCCGGATGCCCTGCTGCACATGGCAAAGGATCTTGATATCAGCATCTTCGGCACCAGCGCCAAATACATCGCCAGCCTCGAAAATGCCGGGGTGATGCCGAAAAAGATCAGCGATTTCCCGGCCCTGAAGGCCATCTGCTCTACGGGATCGCCCCTGTCGAATGAAAGTTTCGGGTATGTGTACAGGGAGTGGAAGGACGATGTGCAGCTTTCGTCCATTGCCGGCGGTACCGACATCATCTCCTGCTTCATGCTGGGTAACCCCATGTTGCCGGTTTACATGGGTGAGATCCAGTGCCGCGGCCTGGGCATGGATGTCGACAGTTTTGATGAATACGGCCAGAGCGTGACCGGCAAGCAGGGCGAGCTGGTGTGCAAGACCGCCTTCCCCTCCATGCCGATCTATTTTTGGAATGATCCCGGCGGGAAGAAATACCACGACGCCTATTTCGATGTGTATGAAGGCATCTGGCGGCATGGCGATTATATCCTGCTCAGCGGACACGGCGGCATCACCATGTTCGGGCGTTCCGACGCCACCCTCAACCCCGGCGGGGTGCGCATCGGCACGGCCGAAATATACAGCGTGGTAGAGAATATGGATGAGGTGGAGGATTCCGTTGTCATCGGACAACCGTGGGAAGACGACGAGCGGGTGGTGCTTTTTGTGAAATTGAATGAAGGCTGCCGGCTGGATGATGAGCTGAAGGCAAAGATCAGCAGGCTCATCCGCAGCAACTGCAGCCCGCGCCATGTGCCGGCCATTATTATGGAAACCACCGGCGTTCCTTACACCCTGAACGGGAAAAAGGTGGAGATCGCCGTGAAGAAGGCCATCCTCGGGCAGGAGATCAAAAACAAGGATGCGCTCTCAAACCCTGAAGTGCTGGATTATTTTGAAAAACTGAAGGGATTGGCATGACCGGGTTCCGGGTATAATTCCTAAAATTGATCGTAAGACTTTGTATTTCAGATTGTTAAGAGTTCAGAGTTCATAGTTCAGATTTCAGATTTCAGATTTCCCTATCTTTGCTATCATGAAGAAAAAACACCTTATCCTGCTCTCCCTGCTTTCAGGGCTGTTGCTGGCGCTGGCCTGGCCGCGCGACGGATGGGCGGGGCTGATGTTCATCGGCTTCATCCCCTTCCTGTTCATCGAAGACCACATCAGCAGGAACAGGCGGGATTTCCATCGCTTTGCGGTGCTGGTATATACCTACCCGGGCTTCTTCCTCTGGAATGCCCTCACCACGTGGTGGATATGGAACTCCACGGAGGTGGGTGCCATCGGCGCCATAGTGGCCAATGCCTTCTTCATGGCTTTGGTGTTCAACATTTATTCATACACCAAGCGACAGGTCTTTGGCAGGGACCATGGGTATTTTATCCTCCCCTTCTACTGGTTGAGTTTCGAATACTGGCACCTGAACTGGGACATGAGCTGGCCCTGGCTCAACCTCGGCAACGCATTTGCCGGCAACCCGGCATGGATACAGTGGTACGAATATACCGGTACCTTTGGCGGTGCCCTCTGGGTGCTGCTGCTGAACATCCTGTTGTATAAGTTAATCACTCTGGGGTGGAAGCGGCAAAAGATGCGGCGCGACAAGCTCATATGGGGTTCTGCCTCGGCGGTCATCCTGTTCGTGCCGCTGATCATATCGTTCATCATGTACCGTAACTATACCGAAGAGCCAAGGCCGGTGAGTGTGGTCGTCACGCAGGCCAACATCAATCCCTATACCGAACAGTATTCCCTGCCACCCCTGGAGGTGGTCGACCGTAACCTCGACCTGGCCAAAACGCTGGTTGATGATATGACCGACTTTGTGGTATGCCCCGAGTCATCCATCCAGGAGCCCATATGGGAGCACCGCTACCAGGCCAGCCCGAGCCTGCAGCACATCAAGAACTTCATCGCGGAACATCCGCGGCTTACCGTCGTGATCGGGGCTTCCACCTTCAGGGAATATTTCGAAGGGGAGGAGGTGAGCTCTACGGCCCGCAAGTTCAGGGATGCCGAGGCCTGGTACGATGCGTATAACTCGGTTTTCTTCGTCGACACCACCGATGATTACGAGGTTTACCATAAATCGAAACTCACTCCGGGCGTGGAGAAGATGCCATTTCCGGAATATCTGGGCTTTCTTGAGCGATTTGCCATCGATTTGGGTGGCACCGTGGGTAGCCTGGGCACCGATGAAGAGCGGAAGGTCTTTGTGGCGAAGCCTGACTCGCTCAGGGTCTCGGCAGTGATCTGTTACGAGTCGGTCTACGGCGAATTCTTTGCCAGGTTCGCACGCAATGGTGCCGAGCTGATCTTCATCGTGACCAACGACGGCTGGTGGGGCTACACACCCGGACACCGGCAACATTTCATCTATTCCAGGCTGAGGGCCATTGAGACCAGGAGAAGCATTGCCCGGTCGGCCAACACCGGCATCTCGGCCTTCGTCAACCAGCGGGGCGACATCCTGTGGCAATCGGAGTACTGGGTTCCGGCCGTCATGAAATACGACCTCAACGCCAACAGCCGGATCACCTTTTACTCACGTTACGGTGATTACCTTGCCAGGATCTCAGCATTCATTTCCGTGATGCTTCTGCTCATCGCCATCAGTATGGCCCTCAGGAAAGGTGGCCGGTTAAAGGCTTCATAGCCTGCGGGTAAAGGGATCCCTGCATCACCTATTCGTACTTGATGGCATCCACGGGATTCGACGATGCTGCCCTGAAAATGTGGAAGCTGATGCTCAGCATCCCCACGAGCAGCGACAGCAGCCCGCCCAGGATAAAAGCCATAACCCCCATGCTGATGTGGAAAGCAAAATTCTCGAGCCACAGGCCCAGCACATACCAGGCCACCGGGACGGCCAGCACGAAGGCGATGCCGATCAGCAGGGCGAAATCCCTGTACAGCAATCCCATAATATTGGCCATGGTGGCTCCCAGCACCTTGCGGACACCGATCTCCTTGGTACGTTGTTCGGCGATGAACGAGGAGAGTCCCAGCAGGCCCAGCAGGGCGATGAAAATGGTGAGGGCCGTGGCGATGCTGAACAGGATTCCAAGGTTCTTCTCGGAAGTGTACATCTCGTCCCAGGTTTCTTCGAGGAACCTGTAGTTGAAGGTGCGGTTGGCCCCGAAGTCATTCCATTTTGCCTCAATGAAATCGAGCGTTTCAGGCACCTTCTCGCCGTTGATGCGAATGCTCAGGTGATATTTGTCGAAATCGGCAGGGAACAGCATCTGCGGCTGCACGCGGTTGTGCAGGGATTTGAAGTGGTAGTCTTCGATCACCCCGATCACCTTCATCTTGCGTCCTTCCTCCCCGTCGAGGCTGAACCCCCAGTTGATCATCTTTCCAATGGGATCGTCTTCCCAGCCGTATGCCTTGACCAGGGCTTCATTCACCACCACCGCCTCTTCCTCGTCGGTGCCCATCTTCCTGTCGAAGCCACGGCCGGTCTTGAAATGGATGTCGTAAACGTCGAAATAGTTGTAATCGACAATGGTGATGATGCTCGACTCATCGATCCATCCCGTATCCTTTTCCATCCGCACCACCTGTATCCAGTTGTTGGCGCCCGGCACTCCGATCGAATTGGTAACGCCCCTGATATCGGGGTTCCGAAGCAGCTCCTCCCTGAACATTTCGGCCTTTGCCCTGAAAGTCGTATCCTGCAACTCGAGGATGATCATGTTGTCCATTTCAAAACCCAGGTCCACGTTTTTCAGGTAACGCAGTTGCTGTGAAACGATGAGGGTGCCGATGATCATGGCTGTTGCGATGAAGAACTGGAATACCACCAGTACCTTCCTCAGGATGCCGCTGCCGCCGGTCCGGGTCACCGTACCTTTTACTACGGTCGCCGGGTTGAAAGACGAGAGATAAAATGCCGGATAGCTGCCGGAGATCAACCCGATGATCGAGGCCACAATTATGATCCCTACGACAAAGACGGGGTTGAGAAACACTTCATGGGTTACTGCCTTGCCCGATAGCAGGTTGAATTCGGGCAGCAGCATGTATACCAGGAATACCGCGATGATGAGCGAGATATAGCTCAGCAGCAGGGATTCGCCCAGGAACTGCCAGATGAGCTGGCTTTTCAGGGCCCCTGACACCTTGCGGATCCCCACCTCCCTTGCACGTTTGGCCGCGCGGGCGGTGGCCATATTCATGTAGTTGATGGCAGCAATGAGCAGGATGAACAGGGCTACAGCAATGAAGATATATATGAAAGCCCTGTTCCCCTTGGGCTGGTCGGAAGAAACATGATCGGAGAAGTGCTGTTCGGCCAGTGGGGTCGACATCAGTTCAAAGCTGGCATGGATCTGGTCGCCAAGTGACTTCATGTATTTATTGTAAAAGTCGGGGAACTTGTCGTGAATGGCCTGCATCTCGCTGTTCTCGTTCAACATGAGATAGGTGTAAACCCCAATGTTCCAGAACCTGACAGGCTCCATGCTGTTGAATTCTTCCTCGCCGGCTTCGGCGGCCAGGGTGGTTCCCGAGATCAGTGCATCGAACCTGAGATGCGAATTCGAGGGCACATCCTCCATCACGCCGGTTATCTTGAATTGCCTGCCGGAGGCCGATTCCATGATCATGCCCATGGGATCCCCATCACCGAAATACTTATTGGCGATCGAGCGGGTGAGTACGATGGAAAGTGGCTCTACCAGGCATTTCTTCGGATCGCCCATGATAAGCTTATGGCTGAACACTTCAAAATAGGTGGAATCGGTGAAGTAAAAGTCTTCTTCATAGGATTCCTTGTCATTGGCCCTGAACAGTGTATTCCCTGCACCAAAGATCCTGACGAAGGTCTCCACCTCGGGATATTCGAGCTTCAGGGCAGGCCCCATGGGGACAGGCACGATGGCAAACATCTCATTCTTCCCGGCAATGGTGAAATTCGACTCAATCCTGTAGATACGCCCGGCTTTTTCATGGTAGGTGTCGTACGAAAGTTCATCGCTGATATGCAGGAAAAGGAACATGAATGCCGTCAGCCCTACCGATAATCCCAGGATGTTCAGGATGGAATAGAACCTGTTCTTGGCGATGTTCCTGAAGGCACTCTTGATGTAGTTTCTGATCATGGCTTAAAGGCTTGGGTTATGGATTACTTGATGTTTTCGGTGATGATCTGTCCGTCGAACAGCCTCACGATGCGCTGGGAATATTCTGCATCACGCTGCGAGTGGGTCACGATGATGATGGTGGTGCCCTCCCTGTTGAGTTGCTCCAGCAGGTTCATGACTTCCTCGCCATTGGCTGAATCAAGATTCCCCGTGGGCTCGTCGGCCAGGATGAGGTGCGGGTTGGCGACTACGGCCCTGGCCACGGCCACCCGCTGCTGCTGTCCTCCCGAGAGCTGCATGGGGAAATGCTTACGCCGGTGAAGGATCTGCATCTTCTCGCACCTTTTCGACGCACTCGCGCATCATCGCCAGCACCTCCGGCTTGCCCGCCAGATCGACGTAGCCCGCATAGGGCAGGCCCTTGCGCTCGGCCCAGTTGCCCACGGCGTCGAAGTCGATGTTCAGAAACGCGCAGACCCGCTCGCGCCCGTCGCCGAAGCACACCGCCTCCTTGATCTGCGGGAAGAACTTGAGCTTGTTCTCGATGTAGTTGGGCGCGAACATGGCGCCGCCGGTGAGCCGTCCCACGTCCTTGGCGCGGTCGATGATGCGCAGGTGGCCGTCGGCGTCGATCACGCCCGCGTCGCCGGTGTGGAAGAAGCCCTCGGTGTCCAGCACCTCGGCGGTGGCTTCGGGGCGCTTGTAGTACTCGGTCAGCAGGGACTGGCTGCGCACCAGCACCTCGCCGCCTTCGGCGATCTTCAGCTCAACCCCCGGCGCAGCCTGGCCCACGGTGTCGAGCTTGACCTGACCATCCTTTTGCAGGCACACGTAGGCGCAGGTTTCGGTCTGGCCATACAGCTGCTTGAGGTTGACGCCGATGGAGCGGAAAAAGCGAAACAGGTCGGGCCCGATCGCGGCGCCCGCGGTGTAAGCCACGCGAATGCGCGACAGGCCCATCGCGTTCTTCAGCGGCCCGTACACCAGCAGATTGCCCAGGCCGTACAGCAGGGTGGCGGCCGCTTCTGAAAAGGTTAAATCTTTTTGGGCGACACCTACGATAATACCGCCGATTATATTGATAAATACGATTAGAAGTCCGGCGATTGCATCACCGCGTACGAATTTGGAAGCACCGTCCATAGCTCCGAAGAAAGTGCTTTCCTGTTCAAGTTCGCTTCTGCGTTTTTTTGCTTCTTCTTCATTTATA
>CAZHYA010000118.1:0-7281 GCA_964536525.1 uncultured Bacteroidales bacterium
GGAGTCAGGGTGAAACTGTTGGTCGATTCGTGGGGCTCGATGGTCTCAAGCTCATTTTTCCGGGATCTGGAAAATGCCGGGGGCGAAGTGCGTTTTTTTATGAAGATACGGCTCTTCTGGGATTTTTTTACCAAGAACCACCGCAGGAACCATCGCAAGCTTCTGCTTATCGACGGCAGGATAAGCTACGTGGGCTCAGCCAATATCGCCGGATATTCCCTGAACTGGTGCGAATCGATGCTCAGGATCGATGACGCCGACCTAAACAGGCACCTCGTCAGGATCTTTAACCAGGACTTTGAGCTTTATAATCGTTATGCCTTCAACAAACCAGGTTTGACCAGGCTGATCAGAAGCGGGCAATATGAGATCATCAGGGATGTCCCGTCCATCACCCGTCAGAAGATAAAGAAAAGATATGAGGCCATGATCAAGGCTGCCCGAAAACGGGTCGTGATCGAAAGTCCTTATTTTCTGCCGGGTTTCCTGTTGCGTAAAGCGATGACGGATGCCGTGAAAAAAGGGGTGGAAGTCATCGTGATCACACCCCTGAATTCCGATGTGCATCTGGTCGACCTGGTCAGGGGCAGATACCTGGGCATGTTGCATCGTAACGGAGTGAAGTTTTTCCTTTATTCGCCAAATAATTTGCATGCCAAGCTGATGCTTGTCGACGACCAGACCTTTTCTATCGGTTCAGCCAATTTCGACTACCGCAGCTTCAGGTACCAGCACGAGATCACCCTGGTAGGCAAGGATGAGGAGATTGCAAAGCAGGTCAGGGATCATGTCGATAATTGCCTCAGCAACAGCATCCCCTTCGATTACGCTGAATGGCGCAAGCGGCCTTTTGTGCAGCGCTTTTTCGAATGGATATTCCTGCCTTTCCGGCACCTGCTGTGAGTCATTTATAGCCATTATAAATTATTCATGCACTTAAAATCCATATATTTGCAGTAAACTTTATAAAATCTTTTTACACTATGGAATATAAAAATACGGCTAAACTGAGTTCAACAGAAGCAATCGATTTGGAAGACAGGTACGGGGCTCATAATTATCATCCTCTGCCCGTAGTTTTATCAAGAGGTGAGGGCGTTTTTGTGTGGGATGTGGAAGGAAAAAGGTATTTCGACTTTCTTTCGGCCTACTCAGCGGTAAACCAGGGGCATTGTCACCCCAGGATCGTGCAGGCCCTGGAAGATCAGGCCCGGACACTGACCCTTACTTCGAGGGCATTCTATAATGATGTGCTTGGGGTATATGAGAAATATATCACCGAATATTTTGGTTACGACAAGGTGTTGCCCATGAACACCGGTGCCGAAGGTGATGAGACTGCCCTGAAGCTTGCACGCCGGTGGGGCTATGACAAGAAGGGTATCCCCGAGAACCAGGCGAAGATCATCGTTTGTGAGAATAATTTCCACGGGCGTACCATCACCGTGATCTCCATGTCGACCGATCCCGATGCACGCGGAGGCTTCGGACCCTATACACCGGGTTTCATCGTGGTGCCCTACAACGACCTTAAGGCGCTGGAGGATGCACTGCAGGATCCCAATGTGGCGGGCTTCCTCGTCGAGCCCATACAGGGCGAGGCCGGCGTATATGTCCCCGACGATGGTTACCTTGCAAAGTCATTTGAGCTTTGTAAAAAACACAATGTACTCTTCATCGCTGATGAGGTGCAGACAGGGATTGCCCGTACAGGCAAGTTGCTGGCCTGCGAACATGAGCATGTCAGGCCCGATATACTCATTCTGGGAAAGGCCCTCTCAGGTGGGGTGTATCCCGTGTCGGCCGTACTGGCCGATGATGAGATCATGCTTTGTATCAAACCCGGGCAGCACGGGTCTACGTTTGGAGGCAACCCCGTGGCAGCCAAGGTGGCCATCGCCGCACTGGAAGTGATCAGGGAGGAAAAGCTGGCCGACAATGCAGAACGGCTCGGCAAAGTGTTCAGGTCGGAAATGAAAAAGATAAAATCGGAGATGATTGAGCTTGTTCGGGGTAAAGGGCTGCTCAATGCCATCGTGATCAGGCCAAAAGGCGACAAGACCGCCTGGGATGTGTGTGTGAGGATGAAGGAAAACGGTGTCCTGGCAAAACCAACCCACGACCATATCATCCGGTTTGCACCGCCGCTGGTCATCACTGAAGAACAACTCCTTGAGGCCATCGGCCTGATCCGGGAATCAATACTCTCTTTTTAATACGTTTGCTGCAGGTTTGTGCAGGCAGTCCCCGCACAGGGCAGGATGTTCAGGATAAAGCATACTGCGCACTGACAAACGCCGGACGACAATTAAAAAGCCCCGAGGTGTAAACCGCCGGGGCTTTTGCAATTAACCCAAATCAAAATTGTTATTAAAAAATTAATAACAACGCCTATGAAAAATAGAGACGCTCTATAATGCCTTTTCAAAATTCCCTGCGACGGCCTTCCAGTCGACGACATTCCAGAAGGCATCAATATATTCGGGCCTCCTGTTCTGATATTTGAGGTAATAGGCATGTTCCCATACATCGAGTCCGAGGATCGGCGTGTTCCCGCAACCGATGCCCTTCATGAGGGGATTGTCCTGGTTGGCGGTTGAGCATACTTCAAGCTTGCCCGCAGGATCAGTGCATAACCATGCCCAGCCGCTCCCAAAACGGTTGGCAGCAGCATTGTTGAATGTTTCCTTAAATGCGTCGAATGAACCGAATGCATCGTTGATCGCTTCGGCTAACCGGCCTGTGGGCTCGCCACCGCCGTTGGCGCTCATTATGTTCCAGAATAAGGTGTGGTTGAAAAATCCACCACCATTGTTTCTAACGGCTGCAGACTGGTTTTCAATGTCCCTGAAAATGTCGGTCATGTTCATGCCGGCGGCAGAGGTCCCTTCTATCGCTGCGATGAACTTGTCGAAATATGCCTTATGGTGCTTGGTATAATGGATCTCCATGGTCCTGGCATCAATATACGGTTCCAAAGCATTAAAGTCGTATGGCAGGTCCGGAAAACTAAATTTACTCATTGCTCAATGTTTTTATGGTTATTATTTGTATTCATTCTAAATAACAATACTGAGCGGAAATGGTTCACGAAAGATCAAAAAAAGGTACCCCGGAGCGCGTCGCGAAACCCGGCGGCTCGGGTCAGAAATTTACCGACAGGCGCAGGTTGAACAACCGGGGCGTAAGATAGTTCGGCACGGCGTATTCTCTGCCGTCCTTGTCTTTAACCCAGATATACGATATCGTATTGGCTATCTGGAACAGGTTGAAAACTTCCAGGCTCACCCATGCCGACTCGATGTATTTGAGCGGGTTTTTTGGCTTGAAATTATTGGATTCGCTGATCAGCTGTTTGGAGAACCCTATGTCGACCCTCCGGTAAGGAGGTATGCGGTAAACGTGTTCGTATTTCGGCGAATTCGGCGGGCCGAAGGGCACCCTGCTGCCAAAAATGAGTTTGAGATGCATTCGCCAGGTGGGATTGCGGGGGATATAGTCCTGGAAGAATAGTGCGAAATGCAGGTGCTGGTCGGTAGGCCGCGGGATATATCCTGGAAATACTTCTGCACTGTCGGTTGCAACCTGGTCTTCTGAATAGCCGGGAATGATCAGTTCGCCTGAAGCATTGTAATAATCCCAGTAATGATCGTCTTTGATGTCTTCCATGGTTTTCAGGAGCGAGAGGCTGGCCCACGACTCTATGCCCTTGATGAATTCGCCGTTGACCTTAAGATCGAGTCCATAGGCAAATCCTTTGGCGAGGTTGTCGCCGTAATACCTTATCCTCACATTGTCGACGGTGTAGGGTATAAGGTCTTCGAGGATCTTGTAATAGGCTTCGGTAACAAATTTGAAAGGCCTGCCCCATGCAATAAAATCCCAGTCCATGCCTGCAACGAAATGTATCGATTTTTGTGCCCTCACATCAGGGTTGATGCGGCCCTGCAGGTCTCTGAGCTCACGGTAAAATGGTGGCTGCTGGTAATAGCCTGCCGAGAATCGGAACAGGATGTCGTTTTCCCACCTGGGCTGTATCGACAGCGTGGCCCTGGGGCTGAAGATGAATTGTTTATTCACATCCCAGTAGCTGGCCCTGGCCCCTGCCACCAGGTAAGCATTGGCTTCGCCAAACCTGATATTCCAGGTGTTCTGAAAGAATGCCGAATACCTGTTCGACTGAAATGCGGTGTCGGTGCGGTAAGCCGAGAACAGCTCCAGTTGGGGGTTATAAACGGGGGCAGGGTCTCCGGCTGTGAAAGGCGGTTCGGGAATGGTGTAACCGGCCGAATCGATCAGTTCCCATTCGTTCAGCCTGTCGTGTATGACCTCGTGCTGGTATCTGGCACCCCACTGCATATAGTGCTTGCCCAGGTCGAAGTATCCTTTATGCTCTGCGCTGTACACGCTTGCCTGGAGATAATTCCTGGCATGGTCGAGAAAGGCGCCGACGCCCTGGGCTTCTACGACTTCGCAAAATTGTTCCTCACCGATCTGGTTTTCGAGGCGGCCGATATAATATTCGCCCAGGATGTCGAATGTTTCGCTTTCCCTTGTCTGGAATGCCGATCCGATAAACTGCAGCTTCAGATTTTCAACGGGATAATAATCGAGGCTCAGGGCCCCCATATAGTTTTCGAAGCGGTCGAGCTCCTGTCCTTCAAAAAATATGGTCAGCCGGTAAGCTTCCTGCACGGTGCCAAATTCAGTTTGTCGGCTCGACGGCTTCACATTATATGAATTCCGCGCATAGTTGCCAAGAAGCGACAGCTCGAGCTTTGGGTTGATCCGGTATGAAAACAAGGCCTGGACATCGGCAAAATTAGGCTTATAGTCACCCTCGGTTTCCAGCCCCTTGAGCACATAGGAATTTGATTTGTACCGGGCTCCTGTCAGGTAGGTGAATTTTCTGTTTTTGGAGATCCCTTCCACATGGGCTTCGGCTCCGAGCAGGCTTGCCTGGAACGAACCTGCCAGTTTTGTGGGCTTTTTGTATTGTATGTCGAGCACCGATGACATCTTGTCCCCGTATTTCGATTCAAAGCCACCGGCCGAAAAAAGGATCGAACCCACCAGGGCAGAGTTTATGAAGCTGAGGCCTTCCTGTTGCCCTGAACGTATAAGGAAAGGCCTGTAAATCTCAATACCGTTTACGTAGACCAGGTTCTCGTCAAAGTTACCACCCCGCACCGAATATTGGGAGCTCAACTCATTTCTGCTGCTGACACCCGGCATGGTCTTGATAATATCCTCTACCCCGCCGGCCAGCGTGGGGATTTCATTGGCAATCTTGGGATCGAGCCGCTGGAGGTTGGTATGTCTGATCTGCTTGTCGACCACCTCGATGTCGGGAAGCTGTTCGGCCGAGATCTTCAAGACCACATCGAGCAGCTCACGCTGTCCGGGTTGCAGGAATACCCTGAACATCTGCTTTTCATAACCGATGAAAGAGACCACCATCGTTAGTTCGGTGGCGGCGGGCACGGTGAGTTCATATCTCCCCCGGTTGTCGGTCGCCACACCTCCGGCATAACCGATCACCGCCACGTTGGCATACTCCACGGCATTGCCCTCTTCATCACTTACAGTACCGAATACCACTGACCTTTCCTGTGCATGAGAAGCGATGGCCGTTATGAAAAAGGTCAGGATAAAGAGGATGTATCTTATTGCGGTATTGTTCATGCGCTCGGCTATGGTTGCTCTGAATTTTCGGGTTTACGCTTGAAGTCGCCATCCTGCCATGATTTTATGAATTTTGCCCAGGCAAAGGGGTTCAATATGGTGATGGGTTGTGTCTGTCCATTATAATAGAGCTTATCGATCTGATGTTGGACAAGGTATTTGTAGTTAACACTGCCATCGGCAGGAAGGTTCTGCGCTTTTGTCAGCAGCTGCCTTTTGTCAAGGTTTTTCCGGGCGATCTCCAGGTCGTCGTCGGGGATCTCAAGGGTGAGGAAGGCCTCCTTAAATTGCTCCTTCGTGGGCCAGGGGAAGATGACGGTTTCGGTAAGGTAAATGGTATCGGCCGCCATCACCTGTATCATCGAATATCTGTTATTGTTGATGGTGTCGGGGATGACGAACCTTCCCTTCTTAAAGCCGACAGCAGAGAATTCGACCGTATCGCGTTTCTTAGCGACAAAGGAAAAATAGCCGCTGAAATCGCTCACGGTGCCGCGCATGCCGTTGATCACGATGATGTGCGCGAGAGGGATGGCACGCAGGCTGTCGGAGGTCAGGATAACCCCCGAAAACTGGATCAGCTCATCCGTATCATAGGCTGTCTCCTCCTGCGCCGAAACGACACAGGCAATAAATAACAGCGACAGGAACATACCCAGTACGGCGATATTCTTCATGAATTGCAAAAATAACCTAAATCGGCTTTATTGGAAAATTAACGTTCCGGGGGGCTTATTATTTTAATATTCAATGCCCATGCCTTCAAGGGGGATAAAAAAATGCTGCCATGTATCCATAGCAGCATCAGCATATTTTTGGACTGCGCTTACCCGCTGTAATAACCTTTTTCACGGGCTTCTTTCAATGCCTCGTTGATCCCCTTCTTGTTGATGGTGCGGATGCCTGCAGCCGAAACCTTGAGGGTGACCCACTTGTCTTCCTCAGGGATATAGAATTTCTTGGTCTGAAGGTTGGGATAGAACCTTCTCTTGGTCTTTATGTTCGAATGGGAAACGTTGTTCCCTACAATCATTTTCTTTCCGGTTATTTCACAAATTCTTGACATCTTCTTTTGCTTTACGATTTAGCGCTCAAAAAACGGAGTGCAAAGAACGGAATATTTTTTCAATTATTCAAGCGAAAACCAAAAAATCTTAATATGCAACCATATATATCAAAATATGGTCTATATTTAAAGAAAAAGGTTTATCATCATGACAGGAAAAAGGAATCCCAGGGTCGACAGGGAAAAGAAATGGTTCTTGTCGCGGCGGCCATCCGGAAAGCTGATGTTCTTCGTTCTGGGTGTATTGTCAACCATATGGTTTATCATCAGGGTGGTGCCCAGGCCCGGCAGGGCAGCATATCCTTGCATGCAGGCTGCTGCACCTTTTGCGGCGGGGTTTGTCACCTATATCACAGGATTGGCATTGTCGGCTGCCGCGATCAGAAGGCTGAGGTCGATGCGCCACAGAAGCTTTTCCGGGCTTGCCCTCTCCATGGCCACGCTCACTCTTGGCCTGATCCTGTTCCTTGCCGGCGATAATACCGAAGGAAGGGCATCGGGTGCCGGCATCATGGCTGATGAACCTCCCA
>CAZHYA010000119.1:0-5647 GCA_964536525.1 uncultured Bacteroidales bacterium
GCGATTGCAGGACCAGGAAACGCTCAACATCGACAAGTTCCCCTCTCGAAATGATGCGTTCGCCCTCCTGAACCAGTCCGTAGGTCGGAGAGATCCCCTTCAGGTAGGCCTCACGTTCAAGGGTTGTTTTTTCCTGATCGTAAACAATATTCTGCGACAGCAAACGAACGATAATCCCTGAAAGGAGCTTAACCTCTACTTTTCCATCTGCCAGGAGACGTTGCTGGACAAGGTCGTATGCCTCGTTCAGGGTGAGCAGGTCCTTGAATTCCAACTCCTCGGCAATGTTCCCCTTGATCAGAACGACAGGGTGATCAGGAGGCAGGTCTTCGATTTCAGGCACAAGGTCGACGATGCCGCGGTTGAGCAGGTCGTGATAGATCGCGCGAAGAACCTTAAGGTTGTGGTTGCGGTAGCCGGCATTGTCGATTGAATCGGAAACCTCCGATTCCCAATACCTGATAAATTCAGGTTCGAGCAATTCCGTCACCCTCAGGCTGTCGGCCTGCATATACCTGAAATAATACGGCAGGCCCTTGACCGACTCCTGCCGCTCTGCTTCAAGGACTTCCACCGGTTTGAAAATGGCAAAATCGAACGGGGCATAGAGGTCGTCGTGCAACCACGGTTTTCCTTCCGAAAACTCATATTTGAACTTCCCTTCTTTGGGGAATATCCAAACCAGAAGCGTTATTGCCAGTATAAAAAGGAAACCCTTGAAGATCTCCTGGTAATGATTCCTGATAAAGAGAAAAAATTTTTGCATCGTGATCATTATCTGCTGCGAATTTATGAAATTTTAATCTTTTCATCATCCGTTGCAGAAAACATACATTTTTGTTATATATTCGTTCTATAAACAATTATATATGCCTTTGGTTGCATCATTGCAGCTTTTAATGCATAAATACAGAAACATGTAGGGATGATGCCTTTCGGATTTTGCCACTACAGCCTGATCCCTGTGCGGTCGGAACCCTCACACCGGGCGGAGATGTGCACCCAGTTGCTCTTCGGTGAGCTTTATGCCATACTTGAAAGCTTTGAGGACTGGTATCACATCAGGATTATTTTCGATAATTATGAAGGCTGGATCAACAGATCGTCGGTATATCCCATCGGCGAAGATGAATTCAAGCGCCTGGAAGGCCTTCCATGTTCCGTGAGCACGGAAGTGGTGCAGTTGATCGAGAACCGCAGCCTGCAGGCCTTCTTTCCCATACTTATCGGAAGTTCGTTTCATGGCCTGAACGACAAAGCATTTACGGCAGGCGAGTATGAATATTTTTTTGAAGGGTTTACCGAAGCGATCCCGCACGATTGCACACGCGACAAAATAGTTGCGATGTCGCTGATGTCTCTTGCTGCTCCCTATGAATGGGGCGGACGCTCGACTTTCGGCATCGATTGCTCGGGATTCACACAAATGACCTATAAGATAGCGGGCGCACAGCTTCTGCGCGATTCGACCCAGCAGGCTACGCAGGGAGAGACCATCAGCTTCATCACCGACGCCAGGCCGGGCGACCTGTTGTTTTTCGACGACGAGGAAGGCATGATCAGGCATGTGGGTATCCTGCTTCCCGAAGGACGCATCATCCATGCCTCCGGGCGCGTGAGGGTCGACAGGGTCGATCACCAGGGCATATTCAATGTGGAAACGGGGCAGTACAGCCATAAACTGAGACTGATCAAGAAGATCCTTTAAGATCAGGGGGGTAAGCCGGCAGTGACGGGAATGTAAGAGACGGCCTGCATTGCATGGCCTGAAAAATTTAACTGATAAGGGAAAGGGTACGTACTACCTGATATTGTACTGAAGCCCAACGCAAAAGTGGGGGATCACCTCTTCGAACATGAGGAAGAACCCCGCCGTGGAACCCATGCCGTAACCGGTATTGAGTTCAACTTTATCGGTTACCCGGTAATTAAGCCCCACACTGACATTGTTCTCGACGATCCACTGATCTTCGGATTTGATCTCGCTGTATGGGGTTACATAGTACCAGTATTCGGATTCATAAACGGAGAAGTCCATCTGCACAAAGAGATTGAATATCTCATTGCGGGTTTTGAAGACCTGCCGGAAGCCAAAATTCACCCCGGGGGAATTCTGGCTGTATCGCGTCACGCCCTCCTCCCTGGAATATTCCTTGTATACGAGGGTATATTGCGGCCCCGCATAAAAAATGCTTCCCTTCCGCCAAACATTCATCACGACGCTGGTGTGCATGATGGGCATGTTGAACTGCTGAACAACGCCAACTCCATACCCCCATTTCGCTTTGCGGGCTGATCCCTGATCGGAACTGCCGCTTTTAGGCTTCCAGCCTGCCTTCTCGGCTCTGATGGTGTAGTCGCTCACCTCCAGCAAAGGCATATCGTCGGGCCTGGTGATGCCCCTCTGCGAATAATAATAATAGATATGCTTGGCGTTGACGTGCGTGATACGGCACTGTATGGTGTCTCCTTCCTCGGTAATGATCCGGTCAGGGAAATCCTGACCTACACCATAAAAAGCTGTTAACAAGAACAGCAGGGATATGATAATTCCTGGTCGCAACGGTCTTATTAAATTTGGGTCAATAACTGTAATCGCATCGCAAATATAAGGCATAACATGGCTCCATACCAAATATTTATTGAATTTTATTAACAAATGTTTAATGCCAAAGTTCAAACCAGGGCCGGATTTCTTGAGAAATAATTATTGGGCAATATCGGTTACGAATACAAAATCAACATTAACACCTTAATATTATGCATTATACGAAGGAAGGCGTCTTTTTGTCCGGTCTCATTCCAAATTAGTCTAATCCCTTGCGATTATCATTTTTTAATTTACATTTGCCGCGTTCATTTGAACAAACTTTCTTCGGGGCAGGGTGAAATTCCCGACCGGCGGTGAAAGCCCGCGACTCCCGATAACTCGGGACTGAACCGGTGAGATTCCGGTGCCGACAGTAAAGTCTGGATGGAAGAAGAAAGCAGAGCCGGTGCGTATGATGTGCCGGGTCATACTTAAATTAATTCCATCAGTTTTTCCCTTCCCCGTCAGGATATTGGCACACTTTAGACCGGTGATGATTGATCGCCGGATAATTTTAATGCTTTGAACGATGTATAATGACGTAAAGTTTATCATGGTGTTCATATTTGGCCTGGGATTGATGCAGGCTGCGGGTCAGGGAACAGTGACGGGGACGATCCTCGACAAAATGACCGGAGAAGCCCTTGCCGGGGCCAACATCACCAACCAGCAGCAACTCGTTGGCACGTCGAGTGCGGAAGATGGTACTTTTTTCCTTGAACTGGCTGCGGGGAAACATGATATCAGCATCAGTATGGTAGGTTATACCGGCAGCCTGACATCCGTGCAGGTGGGTGATCGCCGGAATACTGACCTGGGCAGGATATTCCTCAGCCCTGAGGTGATCGGCCTGGCCGAGATCAAGGTCATCAGCTCCCTTGCAGTCGACAGGAGGTCGCCCCTCACCGTATCGACCATCAGGGCAGAGATGATAGAAACGCGCCTTGGCGATGAGCCCCTGCCTGAGGTGATGAAGATGGTGCCGGGGGTGTATGCCACCCGCACGGGTGGCGGCAGCGGCGATGCGGCCCTGAACATCAGGGGGTTCAAGCAGGAAAACATCACGCTCCTCCTCAACGGGATACCCATCTCTTCTGTCGAGAACGGACTGGTGTACTGGAACAACTGGCTGGGCCTTGCCGATGCCACCGCGCGCATCCAGGTGCAACGCGGGCTGGGGGCCTCCCCTGCCGCCATGAATGCTGTCGGCGGAAGCGTCAACATCATCACGCACACCACCGAAGCACTTAAGGGCGGAAGCCTCGATTACTCGCTGACGGATTACGGCAACATGAAAGCCGGTTTCAGCTATAACACGGGAAAAATGGATAATGGCATGGCCGTAACCATGATGGGATCGCACATACGCGGACCCGGATATGCCGACGCCACCTACGTGAGGGGATGGGGATATTTTCTTTCGGTCAGCAAGGAGTTCAACAAAAACCATAAGCTGGTATTCATCGGGCTGGGAAACCCTGAAAGGCACGGACAGCGTAACTTCATGCTGACAGCGGAAGAAGTGGACAGGCACGGGCTTAAGTTCAACAAGGACTGGGGAAGCTACAACGGTCAGATCAACAACAGTTCGGAGAATTTCTATCACAAACCTCAACTCAGCCTCAGCCATTACTGGACCATCAACGACAGGTCGTTCCTGGCTACGGCCACCTATTTTTCGTATGGTTATGGCGGAGGTAAGTGGTCTGACAACTTCATGACCGACAAGAGCATATGGGACTACCGCAACCCCTCCGGGCAGATCGACTGGGGTGCGATCTACGAAAACAATGCCACACCTGCCGATACGTTCACGCTTGCCACAGGACAGGAGGTGACGGGATTTTCAAGGAACATCCAAACCAACTTCCTCGCCTCCCACGTATGGACCGGCCTGATCTCGAGCTTTGACCACCGTTTCAGCGATGCCTTTAAGCTTACTGCAGGATTACACTACCGCTACTTCAGGTCCACTTTACAGCAGAAGGTCCGCGACCTCCTGGGAGGGGAGTTCTATATCGATGATTACGCCTGGTCGCTGGCAGGCGTCGCCGGCCGGAACCAGATAAAAGAAACCGGCGATATCGTGAAAGTCGACAATGGGGCGATAATCCATTATGCAAACATATTCTGGCAGGCAGATTACAGCCCGGGCAGATGGAATATCTTCGTAGCCGGCTCAGTGTCGCAAAACTGGTTCAGCCGTGTTGACCATTACAATTACGTGGCTGACCCGCGGAGCGAAACAGTTGAACTTGCCGGATATGACCTCAAGGGTGGCGCTAATTTCAACATTAACGAATATCACCACCTGTATGCCAATGCAGGCTATTTCTCAAGGGTGCCATACTATAAGTTCATATTCGGAAACTATACCAATACAGTGTCGCAGGATCTGGCAAATGAAAAGATCACTTCATTCGAGGGTGGATATGGAATGAGCCGTGACCATACCCGCATCCGGCTGAATGCCTATTATACCTATTGGAAGGACAAGTCCTTCCTGGCCAATGAATACGACCAGTTCCTCGACCCCGTGCTGATAAGGGGGCTGGATGCAGGACATATGGGGGTTGAGCTGGAGGCCGACCAACGCATCAACAGGCACATTTCGTTGGGACTGCTGGCCTCGATAGGCGAATGGAAATGGAAAAATGATGTGAAGGCAGAAGTCTATGACCATAACAATGTGCTGAAAGATACCATTACCATATATGCCGACGGGCTTTACGTTGGCGATGCCCCGCAGCTGCAGCTGGGACTGAGCGGAAGCTACCGGTTTCTCGACCATTTCACACTGGGGGTGAACTGGGTTTATTACGACCGCTTTTATGCTGACTTCAACCCCGTTGAACGTAACGACCCCGCCGACCGTCAGCAGTCGTTCCGGATCCCCTCCTATCATTTGCTCGACGGACACCTGACCATCGATTTCAGTATGTTCGGGCAACAGGCCAGGGCCCACCTGAGCATTCTGAACATTTTGAATTCGGAAAATATCATACGCGGCCTCGACGGCAAAACTCATGACATTAGCAGCTTTACCGGCTTCTGGGG
>CAZHYA010000119.1:5657-7268 GCA_964536525.1 uncultured Bacteroidales bacterium
AATGCCGGGCTTAAGCTGTATTTTTGACGCGGCGCGGCCGAAGAGTTGGATTGTGGTTTACAAATACGATCGTGGCATGCCCGTACAATGATGCAGCGAACTGAAAGATGGATCTGTCGTGCAAACCAGCCTGACTACCTGCGGCGGGCCGGAATTAAAACCCACAATCAATACGGGCCACCCGTGTCCTGAACGTTCCATTCCCATGCCAAAATCAACATGCAATCTGGAACGAATTTAAATACCGATATTTTCAACAAGATATTAACATCTAATGCATTCATTTTAAATGAAAAATTAATTCATGCCTGCCGCCCAGCCCTGATTGTTAACATTTTTTTAACAGAGACATATCCAATACTATTTACATTTGAATCAAAATCTTTAAACCAAAATTCATTCACTATGAGAAAAATTTACCAAATTCTGATGTTTGCAGCCTTCGTGCTGCTGTCGGGCGCACTGGTTGCGCAAGGTACGGTTAAAGGCCGGGTATTGGATGCCGAGACCAATGATGGTCTGATCGGCGCCACCGTGGTCGTTGAAGGGACTACGATAGGAGGTCCTACCGACATGAAAGGTTTCTTTGAGTTCCAGGCTCCGGCCGGGACCCACAAGGTGATGATCTCTTATGTAGGCTATTACTCCAAATCGTTCGACATCACCGTCGTCGACGGGGAAGCAATCAACATGGGAAAGGTCCTGCTTGACCCCAGTGCCATCGGTCTGGCCGGTATCAACATCATTGCCGACCGTGCTAAGGAGAGGGAAACGCCGGTTGCCCTGACCACCCTGAACAAGACCCAGATCGAAGAACGCCTGGGCTCAAGAGACATCCCGCTGGTTCTCAACATGGCCCCCAGCATCTATGCCACTCCGGGTGGGGGTGGTGCCGGTGATGCCAGGGTCAACGTGAGGGGTTTCAACCAGAGAAATGTGGCCATCATGATCAACGGTATCCCCGTAAACGACATGGAGAATGGCTGGGTCTACTGGTCGAACTGGGACGGCATCGGCGATGCCACATCCTCCATCCAGGTTCAGCGCGGTTTGAGCGCCGTGAACCTCGCCACGCCCTCCATCGGGGGTACCATGAACATCATCACCAGCCCTGCCGAACAGCAGGCAGGCGGTATTGGTAAGTTCGAACTGGGATCCGGCAACTTCATGAAAGCCACACTTACCGCACACACGGGCCTGATCAATGAAAAATTCGCCATGAGCGTAAGTGCTGTCAGGAAAGTTGGCGACGGTATTGTTGACAAGACCTGGACAGATGCATGGGCCTATTATGTCGGCGCCAGCTACAACATCAACAAGAACCACAGGATCGAGATCTTTGCCATGGGCGCTCCGCAAAAACACGGCCAGAACCTCTACAAGCAGAATATCGCTACCTACAGCCACGACTATGCTGATCAATTCCCGGGTTACGACTCTGCAGCCTATGCCAAGTTCAACGACAGAGGGATCCTCTTCAACTCAAACTGGGGACCGGTGGATCCTACCTATACCGGCGAACAATTCTACAATGGGAAAAATCATGACCGTTATGCCCAGGACTTCATCATGGAAAGGGAAAACTATTTCCACAAGCCCCTGGCCAACATC
>CAZHYA010000120.1:0-3358 GCA_964536525.1 uncultured Bacteroidales bacterium
GGTATGCGGTGAGTTTGCCCTCCAGTACGTCCTTCTCCGTCCTGCCGATGGCATCCTTCACTTCATCGTTATTGTAGAAATCGTCCATGAGCTGGCTGTTGATGCTGTCGTACATGGTCTGAACCGTTTGTTCACGGCGTTTGCGGTAGAAATGGTCGCTGTCGGCGGCCATGGCTTTATGGAATTTTTCCACGATGCCCCATACCTCCCTGATCCCTTTGTTTTCGATCGCCGAGCAGGTATGCACCGGCACCACCCATCCGGAGACGGTGGCAGGATACAAGTGCAGGGCATTCTTGTATTCGCGCATGGCAAGCGCTGCCTTTTCCTTGTTGCTCCCGTCTGCTTTATTGATGACAATGGCGTCGGCCATCTCCATGATGCCGCGCTTGATGCCCTGAAGCTCGTCGCCGGCGCCGGCGAGCATCAGCAACAGGAAAAAGTCGACCATGGAATGGACGGCCGTCTCCGATTGCCCTACACCTACGGTTTCCACGAAGATGCGGTCGAACCCGGCGGCCTCGCAGAGGATAATCGTTTCACGCGTTTTACGTGCCACCCCTCCCAGTGATCCGGCGGATGCCGAAGGGCGGATGAATGCATTGGGATCATTCGCCAGTTCTTCCATGCGTGTCTTGTCGCCCAGGATGCTGCCTTTGCTGCGGCTGCTGCTGGGGTCGATGGCAAGTACGGCCACCCGGTGGCCCAAGCCGGTAAGGTATTTGCCCAGGGCCTCGATGAAAGTGCTCTTGCCCACACCGGGAACACCGGTGATGCCCACCCTGATGGAATTGCCGGCATGGGGGAGGCAGCCGCTGATGACTTCCTGCGCCAGCTGCTGATGCCCGGCCAGGGCGCTCTCTACCAGGGTGATGGCCTTGCTGAGCAAAGTGCGGTTGCCGCTGAGGATGCCGGCCACATAATCACCGGCAGCGATCCCGGCAGGCTTCATGTTCGAAAAGCGCATGGCGGCATCACTGCTCACCTGTGGCGGCTGATCGATGCCCTTCTGCACCCGCAGGGCCGAACTGTCCTTATCTTCCTTTTTGCCCATGAGACCATACAAAGATACGGGAAACTGAAATGTCCTGCTAATAGGGAACGAATTTCATGGATAGATAAAGGTTTCAGGCACCGGGCGCCGGGCGCCGGGCAATAGGCGATAGACAATAAGCGGTTGGCAATGGGCTTCAGTCACTTTATTAATTTGTCACTCTCAAAGCCTCATATCTCACATCTCAATTCTTGTTCATTGTTTCTCTGTTCTTCTGTTCCTTTTTCCGGCTCCTTTCGTAAGGATTGTCGGTTTTTTACTAACTTTGACGTCCTTTTGCAAATCATTAACCCTATCATCACCTATGAACCCTAATCCATTAGTGCAATACCTGAATAAGCCGGCAAAGGAATTTACCAAGGAAGACCTGATCCGTTACTGTGAAGACAACAACATCAGCATGGTCAACTTCAGGTATACCGGTTGGGACGGCAGACTGAAGACCCTCAACTTCATCATCAACAGCAAGGAGCACCTCGACAACATCCTCACCACCGGTGAGCGCGTCGACGGGTCAAGCATATTCTCGTTCATCGAGGCGGGCTCGAGCGACCTTTACGTGGTGCCGCGTTACAGGACGGCATTTGTGAATCCTTTTACCGACATCCCGACGCTCGACATTCTTTGTTCATACTTCGACAAGGACGGCAACCCGCTCGAAAGTGCTCCGGAGTATATCCTGAAGAAAGCACATCAATCATTCAAAGAGGTAACAGGCATGGAGTTCGAGACCATGGGTGAGCTCGAGTATTATGTGATCTTTGAAAAGGAGCCGCTGTACACAGCCGTCGACCAGCGGGGTTACCACGAGTCGACCCCCTTCACCAAGTGGGAAGAGCTGCGCACTGAGGCCATGATGGCCATAGCACAGTCGGGGGGACAGATCAAGTACGGGCACTCC
Organism: uncultured Bacteroidales bacterium; assembly: GCA_964536525.1. Classification (GTDB taxonomy): domain Bacteria; phylum Bacteroidota; class Bacteroidia; order Bacteroidales; family B18-G4; genus B18-G4. The sequence goes on from CAZHYA010000120.1 coordinate 1,956, forward strand.
GAGGTGGGTAACTTTAGCGTGGGCGACACCGAATACGAACAGAATGAGATCGAATTCCTGCCGGTGAACGTAGAGGATGCCGCCGACCAGCTCATGGTGGCGAAGTGGATCCTGCGTACCCTGGCCAACAAATACGGCGTTACGGTGACCTTTGCCCCCAAGATCACTGTTGGAAAGGCCGGCAGCGGACTGCACATCCATACCCGCCTGATGAAGGACGGAAAGAATATGATGGTCGACGATAAGGGGCTTACCGATATCGCAAAAACAGCCATCGCAGGATACCTCACGCTGGCACCTTCACTCACCGCCTTCGGCAACATCAACCCTACCTCATACTTCAGGCTGGTACCACACCAGGAAGCGCCCACCAACATCTGTTGGGGCGACCGCAACCGTTCGGTGCTGGTGAGGGTACCTCTCGGTTGGTCGGGCAAGAAAGATATGATACACCAGGCCAACCCTCAGGAAGGCCCCGTGGAAAACGACCATACCAGCAAGCAAACCGTTGAGTTCCGCTGCCCCGACGGCTCGGCCGACATTTACCTGCTGCTGGCCGGACTCACCGTAGCTGCCCGGCATGGCTTCGAAATGGAAAATGCCATTGAATATGCCCGCCAGACCTATGTCGATGTGAATATCTTCATGGACGAGCACCGGGAAAAACTCGATTCTCTTTCGGTACTGCCCGGCTCATGCTGGGAGTCGGCAGAGGCGCTGCTCAGGCAGAAGGACATCTACACCAAATACGGGGTGTTCTCCGAAGGCATGCTCAACTGGATCGCATCATATCTGAAAAGCTTCAACGACAAGACCCTCCGACAGGACATCGGCAAGAACGAAGCCGAAATCCTCAAACTGGTCGACCGGTTTTTCCATTGCGGGTGATGGGCGGTAGGTGATGGGCGGTAGGCGATGGGCGATAGGCGGTAGGCGATAGGCGGTAGGCGGTAGGCGATAGGCATTAGGCTCTTTAGCTCACTTAATCTCACAGTCCCAAAGTCTCACAGTCTCACAGTCATCGAACAGTTGCGCGGGACGGGCCAGGCGGAGGTTATAAGTCTCATATCTCACATCTCAAATCTCACGCATAATCAAGCATTAAAAACTAAAAATTAAAAATTCATTATCCCCTGCTCCTTATCTCGTTTTTAACCGTTTGTTTGATCGGAAATTTTATTGACTTTTGTAAATTCAAATCCGCCCGATGGATACTGAATTGAACAAGGTGCTTCGCTTTTTCCAGCTCAAGCGCATCATCATCCCGCTCCTGCTGGGCTTTGGCGTGGCCACGGCCTTGCTTATAAACGACTTCAACCGGGATGCTTTTCTCAGCATCAACTGGAGGATCTACACTTTCCTCTGGCTGCTGGCGGCTTTGGTGCTGCAGGCCATCCGCGACC
>CAZHYA010000120.1:3368-6216 GCA_964536525.1 uncultured Bacteroidales bacterium
TCATAAGATCAGCTGGCGGCATAGCTTCGACGTGATCATGCTGTGGGAGTTTGCCTCCTCCATCACCCCCTCCATCGTAGGCGGAGCCGCCATTGCGTTGTTTATCGTGAACCGCGAAGGCATCAGCATGGGCCGCACCACAGCCATCGTCATGGTCACAGCCATGCTCGATGAGTTGTTCTACATCCTCATGGTGCCGCTGGTGATCCTCGTGATCGGCATCGACACCCTCTTTGTGAGCGAGGCCGGCTTCCTGATGAACATGGGCGGAAAGCAGGCCTTCTTGTTTGGTTACCTGTTCATCCTCTGCCTCACCACCATCATCATCCTGGCCATCTTCGTCAGTCCGAAAGGCTTTAAAAGCCTGCTCGTCAGGCTCTCCTCCCTGCCCTACCTCAGGCGGTGGAAACAAAAGGCCGTGAAGACCGGCGATGATCTCATCATAACCTCCCGCGAGATGAAAGGCCAGCCCCTGATGTTCTGGGTAAAGGCATTCGGTGCTACGGTCTTCTCATGGTCGGCCCGTTTCTGGGTGGTTAACGCCCTCATCATGGCCTTCAGGGCCGTGCCCGGCGATTTCATGCACATCAGCGACCAGTTCCTCATATATGGCCGGCAGCTGGTCATGTGGGTCATCCTGTTGGTAAGCCCCACCCCCGGGGGCAGTGGTGTGGCCGAATATGCCTTCCCCATCTTCCTGGGCGACTTCATCCCCGAAGGGCTTGAAACCGCCCTCGGACTGTTGTGGCGCCTTTTCAGCTATTACCCTTATCTCTTCATCGGATTCCTTATCCTGCCGTTCTGGATCAGGAGGGTGTATGTGAAAAGCAAGGCCGTGAAGTAGATCCGGCTGTTTTTATCCGCATCCTGCCATCCTGTCATCACAAATCATTCAAATATGCCACATTGTCATATATTTGGGCCTGATATGGCCTTGGTACAGAAGTTGACCTTAAAAGGAAAAACAAAAAGAAAATAACAAACAAAATTATAGGAGGACCTAACAATGACTTTAATGAAATGGACGAACAACCCGGTATTGAGTGAAATGATGAGCGGCATGCAGCGCAGGCCGGTATACCATGCCTGCGATCACAACAGGCCCGCAGCCAACATCATCGACAACGAAAAAGACTTCGTGGTAGAGCTTGCCGTACCCGGCATGAGCAAAAGCGACTTCAGCATCAAGCTCGACAAGGACATCCTGTCCATCTCTGTTGAGAGAAAAGAGGAAAACGAGAAGGACGAAAGGAACTTCACCAGGCGTGAATTCCGCTATGACGGTTTCTGCCGCTCGTTCAGCATCCCCGAAATCGTAGATCAGGAAAAGATCAAGGCCGACTACAGGAACGGTGTGCTGAGCCTGACGCTCCCCAAGAGCGAAGAGGCAAAGGTTAAAGGCCGTGAGATCAAGATCTCGTAATTGCAACCATAGCTTTGGCTATTTTTCATAATCATCACAAAAAGCCCGCTCCTCAGAGCGGGCTTTTTAATATGGTGAATATGTCATTTCCAGGCAATTGTTACGCTGTTCAACAAGTATCGGGGCCAATGTTTTCGAAGCAATTGCAGCCGTTAGTCGTAAGGATTTTATCAATAAGATGGCCATTGCTTCGAAAGAAGCCAGAGAAACCTATTTCTGGTTAAGGTTATTGCAAGAAGGTGAATTGGTCAACCTTGAAGTTGATGAATATATTGATGATGTAAATGAATTGATTCGCATTCTCACAGCAATTGTTAAAACATCAAGCGGAAAATTAACAGCATTAAAATAAATTGCAATAGAATTAAGAATTAAACATTCAAAATTCAAAATTGAGATAATGTTTATTCTCCAAATTCCTTCTTCAGCATCTCTGCCCACTTTTCGAGCCTCCCGGGGGTGAGGTCGTTCTGGTTTTCCTTGTCGAGGGCCAGGCCGACAAACTTGCCGTTCTTTACGGCGGCCGACTCAGCGAAATCATAACCGTCGGTGGGCCATGCGCCTATGATATCCACACGGTCGTAGATCAGGTCGTGGATGACCCCCATGCCGTCGACAAATCCGTCGGCATAGTTCACCTGGTCGCCCAGGCCAAAGAGGGCGACCTTTTTCCCACCGAAATCGACTTCTTCAAGCACCTCGATGAAGTCGTCCCAGTCGTCCTGCATGTCGCCTATGCCCCAGGTGGAAGTCCCGAAGATGAGGATGTCATACTTTTCAATATCCTTTTTCCCGGCAGTGTCGATACTGTTCAGTTCGGCAGCATCGCCCAGTAGCGACTTCAGTTTACGGGCGATGTGCTCGGTATTGCCGGTGGATGATCCGTAGAAAATGCCTATCTTTTTCATGATCATGAGTTTTTTGATGCGGTAAAGGTACAAAATTCCAATTAATCGAGAACGAATCTAAATAGCTTGTACTCCTTAAGTGATCAGCCGGCCTACCAGACAAAGATGTCTTCTTTCCGCATCGGCCTCCGGCCTTCAATCCACCTGAAGTCGCGCAGGATGAGCTCCTCCTGTGTAAGTTCGAAGGGTGTATAGATGGCGCCGTCGGGCTTGTCGATATAGGTTAAGCCGGTGATGCGGCTGCTGTCGAGGAAAATGATCATGCGGTTGGCGATGGCTTTCTGTATGCCGATGAGTGCCCGGTCGTCCTCGCGCAGGAAATATATCGTTTCGGCATTGCCGGTTACACGGATCTTCACGATCTCGTTATCCTGGAAATACCCGATCATGGTGCGTCCCTTCACCTGGTTATAGGTGGTGTTGAGGCTGTCGTCGAGCGATACGATGAAGCAGGAGTTATGGAACACCATGGTGTCGATCTGGTTGTTGGCGATCACGATCTTCACCGAGTCGGAGG
>CAZHYA010000120.1:6226-7252 GCA_964536525.1 uncultured Bacteroidales bacterium
GTCGCGACGGCGCTTCTGGCCTACAAGGTGACGCGCACCGAGTCGGCGGTGAGCTGGTTCTATTCCGACCACAACACAGGCCCGTTGTACATGATGATGGTCGAATCGGGGAAGTGGTATACCAGGCTGTCGCACATGCCCTGCAGGTCGCGGCGGTAATATTTCACCTTATAGTATGCCTTCATGAGGCTGGCGGCACCGGTGCTGTCGGTAAACATCCACATGGTGTCGGCATGAAGGTACAGCGAGTCTTTCTTGTCGGGCATGATCGTCAGGGCGCTGTCGGTAACATAGGCGTATCCCAGCTCGTCGTCGTATTCGGCCATGTTCCCCTTAATATACAGGTTCTGCACCGTATCGTACATGGTCACGTTGTTCTCGGCCAGGCCGTATTCCGGGTTTCGCCGGTAGAAGACCGTGTCGGCCCAGATCATCTGCTCGCCATGCTGTATGAACACCTCCTGTTTCAGGCGTGAAACATCGATGTCTGTATTGTACCATCCGTCCTCGCAATAGATGCTGTCTTTCTCCCCCACGATGGTAGACGGGCCGAAGAACCAGGCCGTTTTGTTCTGGGTGTTGTACTTGAGCGTGTCGGAGCGCATCACATAGTCGGGATTGGTGAGCACCACCTCCTCCCTGAAATAGGCTTCCTTGTAATCGGTGTAGTAGTGACCGATGCGGCTGGTGAGCACGTTGGTGTCGCTCACGATGGTGGCACCGTTATAGTAATAGGCGATGCGGGTGTTGCGGTCGTAGGTGAGGTGGTCGGTGGTGAGGGTGGCCCGGTTGTCGATCAGCTTCACATTCCCCCAGATATCGGCGATTTTTGTGCCCCCGTCGTAGTTCAGCGAGTCGCCGTAGATATCGAGGGTGTCGCTCACGTTGATGTGTACCCGGCTGAAAGCACGGAAATTGTTTGACTTATTGTTAAGCCAGGCACTGTCGCAATAGAACCAGGTGCTGTCGTGCAGCATCACCACGTTGCCGAAAAGGCGCTGCAGGTACTTGCTGAAGGGGTCGTCG
>CAZHYA010000121.1:0-7224 GCA_964536525.1 uncultured Bacteroidales bacterium
AAGGAGATCTCAACCGACTGTCCTTCCTTCAGAAAGCCGGGTGCCGAGATCAGCTCTTCGCCAATGGTGATCTGTTCAAAGGTCTCCTGGTGCATGAAATGATAAGCATCTGGATCCTTGTAGAGGTACTGGTAAGGCCTTCTTTCTACCCGCTGCACGTTGATCTTCACCCCTGCGCTGAAAGTGTTGGGCAGCACCTTGCCGGTTTTAACGTTCTTCAGCTTTGTCCGCACAAATGCCGCTCCCTTGCCGGGTTTAACATGCTGGAATTCGACAATCGTATATAGTTCGCCATTGAATTCGATGACCAGTCCGTTTCTGAAATCTGCCGTTGTTGCCATGTAAAAAGTAATTGTGTTGTTTAGTCCTGTTTCTGGAATTTGCTGTAACCGCGCATGATGCCGCGGGTCGACTTGCTGATGAAGGCCAGTATCTCATCCCTTTCGGGTGTGGCAGGGACGTCGGCCTCGATAATGTTGACGGCCTGCGACACGTTGAGTCCCCTGAGGTAGATCATCCTGTAGATCTCCTGGATGTCTTTGATCTGCTCGTCGTTGAAGCCCCTTCTTCTGAGCCCGATGGAGTTGACGCCCACATAGGATATCGGCTCCCTGGCCCCCTTGGTGAAGGGAGGCACATCTTTCCTCACCAGGGCACCACCGGAGATCATGCAATGCTTGCCGATCTGCACAAACTGGTGCACCGCGGCGAGCCCGCCCACGATGGCATAATCGTCGATCTGTATGTGGCCTGCCAGGGTGGCGGCATTGGCCAGGATCACATTGTCGCCTATGATGCAGTCGTGAGCCACGTGCACATAGGCCATCAGCAGGCAGTTGTTGCCGACCACCGTCTCATAGTTGGCCTTGGTGCCACGGTTGATGGTGACATATTCCCTGATGGTGGTGTTGTTGCCGATCTTCACGATGGTCTCTTCTCCGTCGAATTTCAGGTCCTGAGGGATGGCCGCGATCACGGCACCCGGAAAGATCCTGCAGTTCTTGCCGATGCGGGCGCCTTCCATGATGGTGACATGCGAGCCTATCCATGTGCCCTCTTCGATGACGACATTCTTCTCGATGTTTACAAAGGGTTCGATAACGACGTTGTTGGCTACTTTAGCCTGGGGGTGGACATATGCCAGCGGTTGGTTCATCAGTTTGGGTTATTCGTTCATATCATCTTTTCTCGTCAGCGAGGCCATCATCCTGGCCTCCATCACCACCTTGTCTCCCACGTATGCTTTTCCTTCCATGAGGCCAATGCCGCGTCTAATGGGTTTGATAAGCTTATTATAGAAGATGATGGTGTCGCCGGGCTCCACCCTTCTCCTGAACTTCACATCTTCGATCTTCAGGAAGAGGGTGAGATAGTTTTCCGGGTCGGGGACCGACTTGAGCAGGAGCACGCCGCCGGTCTGCGCCATGGCTTCCACCTGTATCACTCCCGGCATGACGGGGTCGCCGGGGAAATGGCCCACGAAGAACGACTCGTTCATGGTTACATTCTTCATGCCTACAACATAATCGTCGCCCATCTCCAGTATCCTGTCGATAAAGAGGAAAGGCGGGCGATGCGGCAGGATACGCTGAATGGCGTTGATGTCGAACAGGGGCTCCTTGTTCACATCCATCTGGTATGGCTCATTCATCTTTTTCTGGTTGTTTAAAATATGTTGTTTGATGCGTTTTCCCAGTTCAACGTTGGCGGCATGGCCCGGTCGGCGGGCGATGATGTGTGCCCTGAGGGGCTTGCCGAGCAGCGCCAGGTCGCCCACCACGTCGAGCAGCTTATGGCGGGCCGGCTCGTTGCGATGGTGCAGTTCCAGGTTGTTGAGGATGCCTTCCTGCATCACGTCGATACGGGGCTTGTTGAAGAGGTCGGCAAGCCTGTCGAGCTCTTCCTGCGACACCACACGGTTAACGAACACGATGGCATTGCTCAGGTCGCCGCCCTTGATGAGGTTGTTCTGCAGCAGGTATTCGAGCTCGTGGAGGAAAACGAAGGTCCTGGAGTTGGCGATCTCCTCCCTGAAATCGCGGATATCTTCCATCACGGCATATTGAGTAGCCAGCACCCGGGTCTCGAAGTTGATCATCACCGAAACCCTGAACCTGTCGGCCGGTATGGCGATCATCTCTATCTTCTTCTCTTCATCGCGGAAAATGATGTTTTCCGTGATCTCGAGGTATTCCCTGCCGGCATCCTGCTCCTGCAGCCCTGCCCCGGCCAGGGCCTCGATGAAGAAGCGTGAGCTGCCGTCCATGATCGGAGGCTCGCTCTGCGTAAGGTCGATCAGCAGGTTGTCGATGTCCATGCCTGCCACGGCGGCAAGCACATGTTCGCAGGTGTTGACCATGACTCCGTTTTGTTGCAGCGTAGTGCCGCGGGAGGTGTCGACGACATGGTCTACGCAGGCCTCTACCAGGGGTTTCCCTTCGAGGTCGACGCGGCGGAACTTCACCCCATGTCCAGCGGGCGCGGGATGGAAGGTGATGGTTACTTCGTTGCCGGTGTGCAGGCCTGTACCCATCACCGAGGCGGTTTTCCTTATGGTCTTCTGCTTATCTGACATCCGGTGTCGAAAAGGGATTTCAAAATTTTCGCAAAAGTAATAAAATTTACGATAAGAGAAGCATTTAAATTGGATGCCGGATAACGCATCCTGCCACAGCGGTGTTATTCTTCGCCCCTGGCCTTTTTCTCGAGCTTGTCGAGCCTGTCGGCAAAGGATTGCAGGTTACGGAAGTGGATGTACGACTTCATGTACTGGCGGAGGTTGATGGCCGGTGAGCCCATGATGATCTCCCCGTCCTTCACGTCGGAGGGAACGCCCGACTGGGCCTGTATCTTTACGTTGTCGCCGATGCGGATATGGCCCACGATGCCTACCTGTCCGCCGATCATGCAGTTCCTGCCGATCTTGGTTGATCCCGAGATGCCCGTCTGTGCGGCGATCACCGTATTCTCGCCGATCTCCACGTTGTGGGCCACCTGTATGAGGTTGTCGAGCTTCACCCCGCGGCGGATGATGGTGGAGCCGATGGTGGCCCTGTCGATGGTGGTGTTGGAGCCGATCTCCACATCATCTTCGATCACCACATTGCCGATCTGCGCCACCTTCACATATTCGTTCTTTTCGTTGGGGGCGAAGCCAAAGCCGTCGCTGCCGATGATGGCGCCCGAGTGGATCCTGCAGCCCGCTCCCACCACCGTGTCGTGGTAAAGGCGTGCGCCGGCAAAGACCACGGTGCCATTCCCGATGCTGGAGTGGTCGCCGACATAGGTGTGGGGATACACCTTCACCCCGTCGGCAATCACCACGCCCTTGCCGATACAGGCAAATTCGCCCACGTATACGTTGCTGCCGATCACGGCCGTCTCGTCAATGAAGGCCAGCGGGCTGATGCCGGCCTTGTCGAGCTTCATCCTGTTGTACAATTCGAGCAGGGAGGCAAAGGCAAGGTACGGGTCGGCCACCCTGATGAGGGTGAGCCGCAGCTCCTTCTCGGGCCGGAAGTCGTTGCTGACGATCACCACATCGGCGCCCGTGGTATAGATGTACTGTTCATATTTGGGGTTGGCCAGGAAGCTGAGCCCCCCTTCTGCCTGTTCATCGATCTTGACGACGCGCAGTACGCTGATGTCGGGGTTGCCTTCCACCCGGCCGCCGATGGTTTCTGCTATCTGTCGGGCTGTAAATTCCATTGTTTTTCAGATTCGCCTGCAATATTAACATTTAATCGGATGCAGGGATGTACTTAGTTTTCAACATTATAAAAATTCCCTGAATCCCTTCGGGTAACAGAGGAAATACCTGGTCACGGTTTTGTGCAGCACGGTGATGTCGAGCTGGTCGGATGCTTCAGCAATGTCGAGCACCTCGCCGGTCTTTCGGTGGATAAATATCTTATCGCTCTTGGGGTGGTAGGCGTGGTTCTCCGTCGAGTCGGAGATCACAAAATATGAGGCCTCCTCCCCGCTGAGCCCATAGCGTCGGGCGATTGCCTTTAGCAGCCCGTGCACCTTTTCTTCGGGGATGGGCGCGACCTGCAGGTCACAGGCAAAGAGCTCACGGTCGATGAGCATCCGGCACAGCCGCGACAATACGGGGTCGTCGGCGCCCGTCCAAACCTTGATGGCTGCGGTGATGTCGTAATCGTCGAGCATGGAGAACCGGCCGATCACGGCGGGGTCGCCGAGCAACTCCTGCCTGCCGATGCCGGCATCGAGGAAGAACGACAGCACCGGGCTGGCAAAGAGCTTCGTGCCTGCCCTGCTCAGCTCCCTGGCGCGCCTGAGGATGCTGAGCAGCATATTCTCGGCCGCCAGCACCGTTTTGTGCAGGTACACCTGCCAGTACATGAGCCTGCGTGCGATGATGAACTTCTCGATCGAATAGATGCCCTTTTCTTCCACCACCAGCCTGTCGTCGACCACGCTGAGCATCTTGATGATGCGCTCGGCGTTGACCACCCCTTCCGACACGCCGGTATAGAAGCTGTCGCGCTTGAGGTAGTCGAGCCGGTCCATGTCGAGCTGGCTCGACACCAGCTGGTGCAGGAACTTACGCTCGCAGGTGTTGCCAAAGATACTGATGGCCCCTTCGAGCTGTCCTTCGAATATCTCGTTAAGCCGGTCCATATAGTAACGCGAGATGAGCTCATGGTCGATGCCGATGATGGAATTCTCGAGGGCGTGCGAGAAGGGCCCGTGGCCGATGTCGTGAAGCAGGATGGCCACGGCGGCGTCGAGGCCTTCGCGGGGGCTGATCTCCACGCCTTTCAGCCTCAGGGCATGGATGGCCTGGTTCATGAGGTGCATGGCCCCCACCGAATGGTGAAAGCGGGTGTGCAGGGCGCCGGGGTATACCATGTCGGTCATGCCCAGCTGCCTGATCCTGCGCAAACGCTGAAACCAGGGATGCTCGATGAGGTCGAAGAGCAGGGGATCGCCCACGGTGATGAAGCCGTAAACCGGGTCGTTGAATATTTTTCTGCCGCTGAAGGAAGAATGCCGCACCGTTGTATTATTTTTGTAAGAGGAAAATGTGCCCCGATACAATATTTCTCCGGAAAAAACATTTCAACATTACAACTTTTTTTTGAATAACGGGCGGGGCAGCATCATCGCCCCGGGCGCAAACACCAAAGCATACATGGAAAAAATCAGCATACTGTGGGCCGACGACGAGATCGACCTTTTAAAACCGCATATCCTCTTCCTCGAGCAGAAGGGCTACGAGGTGGTGACCAGCAACAATGGCGACGACGCCATGGACATCATCCGCAGCCGTCCCTTCGACATTGTCTTTCTCGACGAGCACATGCCCGGCATGTCGGGCATCGAGACGCTCGCCGGGATCAAGGCCCTGTACCCCAACCTGCCGGTGGTGATGATCACCAAGAGCGAGGAGGAGTCGATCATGGAGGATGCCATCGGGTCGAACATCTCCGACTACCTTATCAAGCCCGTGAACCCCAACCAGATCCTGCTCTCGCTCAAGAAGAACCTCGAGAACCGTAAGCTCATCAGCGAGAAGACCACCATGGCCTACCAGCAGGAGTTCAGGACCATCGGCATGGACATTTCCATGGGGCTGAACTACGATGAGTGGGTTGAGATGTACAAGCGCCTGGTACGGTGGGAGCTTGACCTCGAGCGCACTGCCGACAGCAACGTGCGCGACATCCTCAACATGCAGAAGACGGAAGCCAACCAGGTTTTTGCCAAATACGTTGAAAAGAATTACCGCGACTGGGTGAGCGGTCAGGGCGGCGACCGGCCGGTGATGTCGCCCACCCTCTTCAGGGAGAAGGTCTTTCCGCACGTGAAGGATGGCAGCCCTTTGTTCGTGCTGCTCATCGACAACCTGCGCTACGACCAGTGGAAGGCCATCCAGCCGCGCATAGAGGAATACTTCCGTGTTGACCAGGATGAGATTTACTACAGCATCCTGCCCACCACCACACAATATGCCAGGAACACCATCTTTTCGGGCCTCATGCCCCTGGAGATCGAAAACCGTTTCCCGAATTACTGGCTGCCTGAAGAGGCCGAAGGCAGCAAGAACCAGTATGAAGGGGAGCTGCTGGGCGAGCAGCTGAAACGTTTGGGCAAGGGCAACAAGTATTCATACCACAAGGTGCTGAACCTTGAAACGGGCAGGAGGCTGTCCGACAACCTCTCCAACCTCTTCCAGAACGACCTCAACGTGATCGTTTACAACTTCGTCGACATGCTGTCGCATGCCCGCACCGAGATGGAGATCATCAGGGAGCTGGCCGACGACGAGCCTGCCTACCGCTCGCTCATGCTGTCGTGGTTCGAACACTCGTCGCTGCTCGACATCATCAGGCAGCTCTCGGAAAAGAAGATCCCGCTGATTATCACCACCGACCACGGCTCGGTGAAGGTGGAGGACCCGGTGAAGATCGTCGGCGACCGCAACACCACCACCAACCTGCGCTATAAATCGGGAAGAAACCTCAACTACGAGAAGAAGGATGTGTTCGAAGTGCGAAATCCGGCAGATATCTCACTGCCCAAGAGCAATGTGAGCACTTCCTATGTGTTCTGCCGTAACAACGACTTCTTCGCCTACCCGAACAACTATAACTACTACGTGAAATATTACCGGAACACTTTTCAGCATGGCGGCATCTCGCTGGAAGAGATGCTGATCCCCATCATCACCCTGAGTCCGAAAGCCTGATCATGGAAAAGCGATACCTCTGCAGCAGCCTGGAAGAGCTGGACCCTATTGCCGGGGCCATCCTCGATGAGTGCCCGGGGCCCGGGGTTTACGCCCTGTTCGGGGAGATGGGCAGCGGCAAGACCACCCTCATCAAGCGCTTCTGCCGGGCCCTCGCGGTCACCGATGTGGTTACCAGCCCCACCTTTGCCCTGGTGAACGAGTACCAGACCCCCGATGCAGGGCCGGTATACCACTTCGACGTATACCGGATCAGGAAGGTGGAAGAGGTGATGGACATCGGCTATGAGGCTTATTTTTACAGTGGCCAGTACGTGTTTGTTGAATGGGCCGACAAGATCACGGAACTTTTGCCCGGGAATTACGTAAACATCAGGATAAGAGAGACTGAGGACGGAAGCAGGGAGATCCTCGTTAAATGGTAAACCATGGAAAACAACAGTCAGGGGTTTTCGAAGCTGTCGCACCAGGAACAGTTCATGCCCCGTGAGGAGGTGTCGGAGATCTAC
>CAZHYA010000122.1:0-6168 GCA_964536525.1 uncultured Bacteroidales bacterium
TGGAATCGGGCGACAAGACGCTCGCGGCATAAGGGTTCATGCTGTGCACCACGGTACCCTTGTATACCATGATCCTGGCCTGGTTCCATTCGCCTGCCGGTTTTACGGCTTCGGGTTTTCCGGGGATCAGGTCGTACAGGGCGCCGGCCTTGCGGTTCCCATCGACGCCCAGGTTGCTGTCGGGATGCCTTTCATTGTCGAGGATCTGCATCTCGGGGGCATTCTTCCATACGGGCTCCCCGGGGATCTCCTGTGCAAGGTAGAAGATGCCGCTGTTGCCGCCTTCCGAAACCTTCCATTCGAGAGAGAGTTCGAAATTGCCGAACTTACGGTCGAAGAGGATGTCTCCCCCTCCGCCGGCCTCACCACGACCCGATCCGATCACATGGAGTGTGCCGTCAACGACTTCCCAGCCCTGTTCGGGAAAGGTTTCGCCGTTATGTGAGCGCCATCCGTCGCTGGTCAGCCCGTTGAACATCAGGATCCAGCCTTCTTCAAGTTCCTGCTTGGTGAGGGTGTTGGGTTTCTGCGGGGCTTCCGCCACCACGGCTTCTTCCCCTTCGGTTTGCTCTTGTGCTCCCTGGTAGTTGCAGCCCGCAAGCAGCACTGCAAGGATCACCAATGTCGTCATAATGTTTTTCATCTTTATCTGTTTTTGGTTGTTCGTACTATAGTTTCCAGCCTTCGCGATAGGTATGCCTGATGTATTCCTCGGCAGCCGGCCTGGCCCTGATGGTGGCATACTGGGTGTCGAAATGCGGGTGGCCGTTGATCACGGTGAACTTGTCGGTGGTCACCACCCTGATCTCGTCCTCATCGTCGATGTTGGTGATCTGCATGTTCTCTCCGTCCCATTTCAGCCTTCGTTTGAGGTCCTGCAGGCGGATGGCCAGGTTGCCCATCACCACCACCTCATTCATGGGGCCGGCATATCCGAAGTTGGAACTGCATTCCACCCTGCTGTCCCTGTCCTCCTTGCATGCCCTGATCCAGTCGGCTTCGTGGCCGCCCTGCATGGCATCCTTGATCCTCCTCAGGCTGGGCGCGGGGCGCACATAGCTCTTGTCGAGTTCATCGGGCAGCAGTTTCGGGTTGAGCCCGTAGGCACCGCAGATGAGCTTTCCTTTCGTTCCGATAAAGAGACATCCACCGCTCCAGTCGCCCATGGGTTCCCCGTCGGGGAGCTCTTCGGGGCGCGGAGGCAGCAGGCCGCCATCGTACCAGCTCACCTTCACCGGAACCAGCTTGATCTTCCCGTGTTTCCCCCTTTCGGGGAATTCATAGTGTACGGCGGAGCCGATGGGTGCGCTCTCGGTGTTCACCTGCGTGGAGCTGCCGTAGAGGTAATCCGGATTCCCCAGCCTTAGTGCCTTGTAAACCGGGTCGAAGATATGGCATCCCATGTCGCCAAGGGCGCCTGTGCCGAAGTCCCACCAGGCACGCCAGTTCCAGGGATGATATACCGGGTTGTACGGGCGCCAGGGTGCGGGGCCGATGAACAGGTCCCAGTCGAGGGTGTCGGGAACATCCGGCGTGTCGGCAGGACGCTCAAGGCCCTGGGGCCAGATGGGCCTGTTGGTCCAGGCACAGGCTTCGGTAACCTCGCCGATGGCCCCGTCCCAGATCCATTCGCAGATCTGCCTGATGCCGTCGGCCGAGTTGCCCTGGTTACCCATCTGGGTAGCTACACCGGTTTCCTTTGCCAGTTCTGTGAGCATCCTCGATTCGTAAACCGAATGGGTAAGGGGTTTTTGCAGGTATACATGCTTGCCCATCCTCATGGCATGTGCTGCCGTGATGGCATGGGTATGGTCGGGGGTGGCAATAACCACGGCATCGATCTGGTCGCCCATCTCGTCGAACATCTTACGGTAATCCTTGTACTTGCGGGCGTCAGGGTATTTTTCGAAAAGCCCAGCAGCATAATCCCAGTCGACATCGCAGAGGGCCACAATGTTCTGGCTGCTACAGTTGTTGATGTTGGTTCCACCTACGCCGCCCACGCCTATCCCTGCAATGTTGAGCTTGTCGCTCGGCACCAGGTGCCCCAGCCCACTGATGACATGGCTCGGCAGGATGGTGAATCCGGCAGTGGCCAGGGAGACGTTCCCAATGAACGTCCTGCGGCTCATGCCTTTGGTCTTGTTTTTTTCCATAGGTTCAGGTATTAATGGGGTTAATTTATCTTGACAGGTTTTCTGTTTTTTGCACTCTCAATTGCCTTTTCAATGATAAAGATAACATCTCTTGCCTGTTCGGGGCTAACCGCAACAGGAATATTTTTACGCAAAACGTCATAAACATTGTCGTAAAACGCCATATAGTTTCCTTTTTCGGTGGGCACGGTACGCCCATCCCCCAGCTTTCCGTAAAATTCAGGTTTGTCGGCGCCCCATCCTTCACCGGCAGGCATTTCGCCTGCTTTCAGTGCAGCCTCCTGCGGGTCGATGCCTTCTTTAATGAAAGTCCCTTTATTGCCTTTGACGATGAACCGGGGCCCGGACTCCTTCACCATCATGCCTGCCGTGAGCACCACAACCCTGGCGGGATACGTCATTTCTATCCTGAAAAAGTCATCAACCGGGCTTCCTTCCCGTTCGGACCGGGTTTCCGCACTAAGGTCTGTTGGCTGTCCAAACAGGCATAAGGCCTGGTCGACCAGGTGCGATCCCAGGTCGTAAAGGATACCCCCGCCGGGCAAGGCCTCATCGCGCCAGGCTCCCGGCCTCATGTCGGGACTGTAACGGTCGAAATGGGCCTCGTAATACTTTACCTGCCCCAGCTTCCCCTCCGCCAGCAACTTCCTGATCGTGAGGAAGTCGCCGTCCCAGCGGCGGTTCTGGTAAACAAAGATCTTTTTCCCTGTTTCCTCCGAAATGCTGATCAGCTTGTCTGCTTCGGCAGATGCTGGTGTGAAAGGTTTCTCAACCACCACGTGCTTCCCGGCCCTGAGCCCATCCCTCACCATAGTAAAGTGATGGGTGTTGGGTGTGGCCACCACCACCAGCTCGATCGTGTCATCTTCCAGAAGCTTTTGGTAATCGCTCACAACGCCGACATAGGGATAGATGCCGGCTGAATGGCTGTGATGCCTTTCCACCACGCTTGAGAGCGAAAAACCGGGATGGGTGTGGATGAAGGGGGCGTGGAACACCCTTCCCGACAGGCCGAAGCCGATCAATCCGGTATTTATGGGTATATTCACTTCAGGATGCTTTCAAGGAAATCATGGCTTTTCCTGATGCTTTCGAAGGCATCGCCCTCGATCACATCCTGCTCGACGAAAAATTCTTCCATCCCCGACAGGGCACTGTAGCCGAAGAGCGCGCCGTAATCAATGATGCCGCTGCCTACTTCGGTCATCTCACGTCCTTCGCCGGCCATCATGTCCTTCACATGCCAGAGCCTGAACCTTCCCGGGTATTTTTCAAAATATGCCAGCGGGTCCTTCCCGGCAAAGGTGATCCAGTAAAGATCTATTTCCATGAACACCTTTTCAGGATCAGTATTTTCGAGCAGGATATCGTAGGGCAGCCTTCCCTCCACGGGGATGAATTCGAAATCGTGGTTGTGATAACCGAAAGCCAGGCCATTTTCGTTGCAGATGCTGCCAATCCGGTTGAATTTCATGGCAAGGTTTTCCAGCGCCGCAATGCTTTCCCTGTCTTCTTTTCCTATCCATGGCCATACCAGATATTTCACCCCGGCAGCTTTGTGGGCTTCGATTACCATGCTTGTTTCATCTTCACCGAAGGTGAGATGAGAAGCTGTGAGTTCCATCCCGTAACGGTTTACGAGGGCTTTGAATTCGGATGGTTCAAGACCGTAAAACCTGCCGTTATCGTAACCCGCCGCTTCGAGGCTCCTGTATCCGATGGCGGCGATCTTCCGGAGGCTTCCCTCGAGGTCGGTGGCGACCTCACTGCGCAGGCTGTAAAGCTGCAGCCCGATCTTTAAGGAAGGGGGCTCAGCCGACATCAGTATTCGTGGTGCAACCATCCCGGCCAGCATTGCGGCGGAACCTGTTTTAATGAAAGTACGACGTTTCATGCCAGATGTTAATTATGTTGATCACACGATCTTCTCGTTTTCCGGATCCCAGAACACCTTGCGTTTTTCCTTGTAGGCGATGGTGCCCATATGGGCGGCCATGGCTTCCTCAAATCCCTGGTCGATGTTGCAGCTGGGAGTGCCCCCGTTCCTGATGCAGTGCAGCCACTCCTTGATATGCAGATGGGTGGGATCGACCCATTTACCGCTCCTGTAGGTATAGAGCAATCCCCTGCCGGCGAAGTACTGTTCGGTGGGTGAAGTTACCGCATCCACATTATCCATTCCCGGCGACCACGTAAATAGCGGCAGATCCGGGTCGATGATGCCATCGCTGATCTTGACCGCGTAGCGGGTCGACCCCGGATCGGCCTTGATCACAAGTTCGTTTCCGAGCTCCATGCTGGCATCGTGGCCCATGATCACCCTGCCACGTTTCCTGTTGTTGGCCAGGGTGGCACTGTAAACCAGGCGGAGGTCCCTGTCGGGATACTCGTACACGGTATGCAGCACATCGGGCACCGTACGGCCGTCCTTGAAGTAGTAAATGCCGCCACTGGAGATGGCCGAATGAGGTATCCCCAGGCCGAGGATCTGGTTGATGGCATCAAACTCATGGGTTAGCAGGTCGCCTGATAAGCCGGTGCTGTAATCCCACCAGCAACGCCACCTGAAAAAGCGTTCGAGGCTGAAGGGGTGGCCGGGAGCCTGTCCGATAAACTGCGCCCAGTCGATGGTTTGTTCGCTGGCATCTTCGTGGATGGGGTATACCCAGGCACCGTTGGGGTCGTTACGGTTGGTCGTGACCTCGATGAGGGTGATCTTGCCAAGCAGGTCTTTTTCTATGGCCTCCCGGGCCTTGAAATAGCTCTCGGTTTGCCTGCCCTGGTGGCCAAGCTGGAAGACGACATTGTTTTCTTTAACGGCTTTGCGCATTTCGTAGGTTTCTTCCACCGACCACGACATGGGCTTTTCAAGATAAACGTGCTTTCCGGCCCTGGCTGCGGCAATGGCCATGGGCCCGTGCCAGTGGTCGGGGGTGGCAATGATCACGGCATCGATATCATCAGCATGGATAAGGTCGAGGTAGTTGGTGTAACGCCTGGGCCCGGGCCCGGCCTTTCCGCCAGAGCCTTCGCGGTGGATATTGGCTCCCGCTTCAACGGCCATCTTCCCGTACGTATCGAAAATATCGCAAACCCCGTTCATCACCACGTGGAGGTCTTCCTGTTCCAGGTATTGTTCATACCGCTTGTCGGAGCCGTTATTAACAGCGGCTTCTTTCCAGTTATCGATAAGGGCCGGATGGGCGAAACCGGCAGCCCTGGCCAGGTGCTTTCCCCTGATGCCGTAACCGATAAGCCCAAGCCTGACCGGCCTGTCGGAAGCTGCGGTTACCGGAAGCTCCGGTGCCGAAGCCTTGAGCCTGATACCTTCAAGGATGTTGTGCTTCAGGTATTGGTCGTAATGCCGTTTTTTGTACCATGCAAAGGCAAAAGCGCCAAGGACGGGGACGGTAGCCAGTCCTTTCAGTAGATCTCTTCTCTTCATCGTTGTTTGAATATAAAACGGTCGAGGCCGATATACCTGCTGCTGGGAAAAACGAAAAGCACGGCCAGGGCGATAAGTTCCACCAGGTTCTTGTCGACCAGCAAGTAGCTTCCTTCAAAGGGAACGGAATATCTGATGCCGATAAAGGGCGGGTGCGACAGGTAATAGGACATCAGCAGCAGAATGCCGAAAATACTGGCCGGTCGCGACAATAGCCCGAGAATAAGGCTGAGTCCGATCAGGATCAGCGCCCATATGTTCAGCTGGTCGACAATGGCCAGCGACAGGGGATCGGAAGCCATGGACCGGAAAAATGAGCCCATGAATCCTCCCGAGTCAAGCAGGTATGCTGCACTGCTCCAGTTGGGGTTAAAGAGCTTGACCATCCCCTCGTAAAGAAAATGCCATCCAATGGCCACCCTGAGCAGGACCAGCCAGGTTAGTTGAGCCTTATTGTATTTCATTTGTCTCCTTGTTGATTTCCCTGATGTAAATATCCTTCCACCTTACCTTAATGCCTCCACCATCGTGGATCTGCAGGGCAACCGATCCTGTGGCATTTCCGAT
>CAZHYA010000122.1:6190-7199 GCA_964536525.1 uncultured Bacteroidales bacterium
CTGCCCGTTAAGCCATGTCATGACCCTGTCGCCCTCAACACGGACAACCATATCGTTCCATTGCCCGGCTTTCAGGATGTGTTCCTTATCTTCGGGGATCTCCCAAAGCCATCCGCGGCCGTAAGATTCATAAATGCCGCCGGTATTGTTGCCCGGTGGGGCCACCTCCACCTGCCAGCCGCTGACCGTCGTGCCCTCGACGGATGAGCGGAAGAATACGCCCGAATTGCCATCGGCTTCCTGCAGAAACTTCAGCCTGAGGACAAAGTCGCGGTAGGTTTTCTCTGTCGACAAATAACCGTATTGTTTGTCTTCGCCGCTTTCACACACCAATTCACCCTTGTCGACATACCATTGCTCGGTACCATGGATCTTCCAGCCATCAAGGTCTTTCCCGTTGAAAACAGGGTTTCCTTTTTCGGTCAGGTCCCTGATCCTGATGTTGCGGAAGGCCATGGGGCTGCCATGGTCCTGCAAGCCTATATGGCCATAAAGGGCCAGGCCGTAATCAGGATAATCCTTCCATTTTGAGGCTTCCACAAGGGCTTTCCATTCTTCGGTCCAGAGTTCATATTCCACGATCTTCTCCCCATTGAGCCGGTGGACCACTTTCCCGTCTTTCACCAGGATGGCCGAATGGTTCCATTCGCCGGCGGGATGAACGATCTTGCGGGTCGTGTCGGCGGGATGCATGGCATAGTTGGCCCCGCACTGCTGCCAGTCTTCGAGGGGGTAGGCAAAACCGATATCGTCGATGATCTGGTATTCGGGCCCCGTGGCATAAGCTGCAGGATAGTCACCCTCCACCACATGAAAGAAAATGCCGCTGTTACCGCCATCCGAAATACGCCATTCGAGCATGAGCTCAAAATCCTCGAACATTTCCCTGCTGATAATGTCGCCGCCCAGGTCGCCGCCCTGCCCCGAAGTGTAAAGGAGGCTGTCGGCAATGGTTGCAGAGATCGTTTTATCCGTTTTTGTAACGCATCCATTTCCAAAGTTCTTTCCA
>CAZHYA010000123.1:0-6196 GCA_964536525.1 uncultured Bacteroidales bacterium
AGGAAAATGAAGGCAGGAAGGTGGGCATTGATTTCCCGCTCGTGCCCGATGTCGGACTCGAAATATCGCGCAAATATGGGATGATCCATTCAGGGATGAGCACGACCAGGACCGTCAGGGGTGTATTTATTGTCAACCCCGAAAACATCATTACCGCGATGTTCTTTTATCCTTTCACAACAGGCCGCAACCTTGAGGAGATAAAACGAACCATTATCGCCCTGCAGGAATCTGACAGGCGTGATGTGTTTACTCCATCGAACTGGCAACCGGGCGACGACTTTCTGATCGAAAGCCCTTCGAGCAGGGAAGAAGCGGAAAAAATGATGAAACGCAACAATCCTTCGCTCTATTCAAAGGCCTGGTATCTTTGGTTCGAGAAGAATTAAGCATGCAAGATCATTAATCCTCCAGCAGGATCCACTCCCATGAGGGGTCAACCTCCAGGAAAAAATAATTGTACGTCCAGTCCGGGATGAAAGGCGGTTTGACCTTCACGGCTTTGAGGCTCAGATAATATTTTACCTGATCAATAGATCCGAAGGTTGCGGTAAGGGTATAACCGCACTGCAGGTAATCCTCATCATTGTCGAAGTCAAACCCGTAAACCTTATCGCCCACATAAAAGCCGTTGGTCCAGAATTCGTCATCGATAGCCCTCGGGTCATGGTAACTGATGAGGCCATAATTGGCGCTCCATGCACCTCCACAATGGTATTTTGCGAGTACCCCTTCGAATTTGAGTTCCACGGCGTTCTTGAGCACATAGCCGAAAGGCAATTGGGCCTGCGCCGGTTTCAGCTTGGGCTTAACGGAATAATTGACCGCTTGCTCCCATTTGGTCGCATCGCATGGATCTTTGTCATCCTTTAAACATGAGGATAAAATGAACGGTACGGAAAGGAAGAGCACCAGCAACATTATATTTTTGGTCTTTGCAATCTTCATCATGATATATGGTTTTTAGGTTAACATTTTCAAGACTGAAATACATATGCCGTCACATATACGAAATTCAAATATATAAAGAAATCCAAATCGGCCCTAATCGTCGCGGAGGCAGCGGACGCTCAGGGCGCTCTGCTTCCGAAAATCACTGTTGCGGTATATATCAGTGTAATAATAATAAAAGAGGCGGTACCATGAATATTTTTTGCTGTATTGGGTGGAGGTCCACCAGAGGCCGAATCCCCCGGCCAGGTAGAAAAGCCCGTCATGAAAGCGGTCGCCGCCCGGCAGGGCAGAAAAACCAAGGAGGTCGGTACCATGGCTGCCGATCCACCATCCGCTGACAGATTTCAGGTTCTTCGCTGCATCAAAACCCCTTCGTGCCCAGGAGATATCCCATAGCGTATCGCCGATATGATATAGGCTGTCGGCCACGCCCTCGAGAACCTTCCACTCGAGGTCGGCAGGGATATGCCAGCCCGGCGGGCAGATGCCCTGTACACCCTCCTGCGTGCTATACTGCATCATCTCGTCCCACTGGTAGAGTCCGCCATATGTTGTGCAATTGTCGGGATTGTCGTTGTAACAGTATTTCTCGATGATGCCGTTCTCAGTCTGGTTGATCATCCCGTTGATCCTTGTGCCCACGTTCAGGTTCTCCTTGAGCCAGCACTGGCTGGCCACCTGAACGGTATGATAGACCTGTCCCCCGTATTCAACCGTAGGTATCCCGGGGCAGGGAATACCGTAAGCAAAGTTTAAGGTATATTCACTGCTTTCATCCGGGCTGATGATCATGCCTGACTCCTCTTTTCCGGCATATCCAATACATAACAGTTTATTCCCCAGGTAATAAACAAAATCACGATCATCCTCCCATTGCTTTTCAATGGACAAACCACCCTTGGTGCCGGTGTAGCTGAGTGCACATTTTCCTTTGTTGCCGGAACCTGTGTTCAGGATCCTGATGCTGCCATTCGTTCCCCGCCAGCAGGCGCTGAAGAGATAGATGTTACCATCGCCGGGAATGAAACTGAACGTATGCTGCCCCTGCCCGAGCAATCGTTCAGACTCCAGCACAACCCTGCCGAACATATCGATGACCCTCATTTTCACTATGTCACTTTCCGGGACATACATGTTGATGCTTGTTCGCTCCGCAACAGGGTTCGGGAAACAGGGAAACACCCTGAATGCACTCTCCGTATGGCTGATATCATTCACTCCGGTGTATTTCACTGAAAGTACCGTGTCGGGCCATACCAGCAGGGTATCGCATTCCTGTGAGCAGTTCATCACCCGGATACTGTCGAGCCTGATGTATACATCATGATTCACGCCGGTGAAATCCATGTCGAGGGTCTGCCCGTATGTCAGGCAGAAGATACCCGCCAGCATGGTAAATAAGATAAAACGGATTTTCATGGCTCTGAGATTACTGGGGCCATTGATTAAGCAGTGCCGTTGGTCAACCTGCACTTTACAGAAGAACAAATATACTGAATTAATTCATAACTTGCCGGTCATAACCAGATCAAATAAGAAATGAAAAAAGCTATCCTTTATTTCCTTACCCTCATGCTTACAGCAGGCGGGATTGCGCAAACAGTAACCTTTACCGACACTGTTTACCATTTTTCCT
The DNA here is from genome assembly GCA_964536525.1 of uncultured Bacteroidales bacterium. Lineage (GTDB taxonomy): Bacteria > Bacteroidota > Bacteroidia > Bacteroidales > B18-G4 > B18-G4. Next base: position 2,591 of record CAZHYA010000123.1, read on the forward strand.
TTGAATACCCGGCATCCTGGACCGAGTTGCGCCGGACGGACGATAACCTGCGGGTGGTGCTGCAGTCTGATGATGGCCATCATACCCTGATGGCTTACGGGCTGTTCCTCGAAGATGCCTATTACGACATTGAAAAGCTGGCTGCACAGGACTCGCTGATGTTTCCCGGCCTCGGCAAGGTTATCGATGAAGATGTAAGCACCGTGGTGCCCTGGGTGGGACAGTACCTTGAATGGGTGGTGGAAGGCGCCGGCGAGATCCTCGACATACAGAAGCGTTATGGCCCCAACGAAGAAGGTTTATATGCAAACGCCTACTTTGCCGTGGATGAGCACTATGCCTACATCCTGATCATGTACGCACCTGACGATGACTTTAAGGCGGCCGGACCGGTGTTCGACAGCTTCGAGAAGGAGGCCGGCTGGCTGACGAAGTTCAGTAACGACAGCTCATGGGCTTATAAGAAACGCTCCCTGATCGCCGTGCTTTTTTCCGTGGCGGTGTTCATTTTCCTATCCGGGCTGGCATACAGCGGACGGGGATTCAAGAAATGGCAGCGCCGCCGCAGGGCCCTGCTCAGGCACCGCGACAGGCTCCCTGCAGGCGAAACCCCCGACCACCGATGGCGATATGCGCACCGCAGGTCGGTCCGCATGATGATGCTGTACATTCTGCTATTCCTCTGCCTCGGCATCCCCACCGTCATCGTGTATTCCTCTTCCTGGATCTTTTGGGTAGCCGTACCGGCCTTTTTCCTGCTGGGATATTTCGGGTATACGTTAGTGGTGAAGGATTAGGGAAAGCAGACTGGATGCTGGATACTGGATACTGGATACTGGGTGCTGGATCCAGGATAATGGATGCCAGATGCCGGATGCCGGATATCCCGAAAAACCAGAAATCTTCGATTTCATTGTTTTTCGTGGATCCGCGATCCCGGGAACCGGGAATCGGGACCGGATGCCGGAAACCAGAAGCCAGGATCCAGAAGCCAGGATCCAGCACCCATCAAAATTAACACCCCTGTTAGCAATTCTACTTAACTTCCTTGATCCTTCTTTTCTTTTCCTTCGCCAGGTCTTTCTCTCCCCATGATTGATGGATGCTGACCTGGTTCTTCAGACTGTTGATATAATTATCCTTATCGCCCAGTTTAATGGCGAGGGCTTCCATTTCCACAGCGCATTTCATGGCCTCCTCCAGGTTGCCGGTCTGCTCCATGTGTATCCAGGCCTGGTTGGACAGGATGCCGATGAGGTCCTTATCGAAACCCTGCTGACGGCATAAGGCCTCGTAGGCAGCGTATTTCTCCAGGGCCTCCTCATACCGTTTGAGCTTATGGCGCAACAGGAAAGACTGGCTCTGCAGGCAGGCTTTCAGGTTCTCCATGTCGGCGATCTCGCGGCAGATGGGCTCCGCTTCGGCATAATACCGCAGCGATTCCTCAAAACGTTCCTGGTGGGTGGTCAGGATATAGGCCGACCTGACCAGGCAGAAAACCTGTATGTCACGGCGGCCAGTTTCAACCGCCAGTGCCTTGCGGTCGGCGTATTTGTTCAGGGCCGACTGGTAGCGTTCCAGCTTCTCGAAGCACAGGGCCTGCACACGCATGGCCGAATCGAGCTGCGCCAGGTTATTGGACTCCCGGCAAAGGGCTTCGTAGGGCTCAAGCTTTTCGAGGGTGCGCTCATAGTTCTCGGCATGCTGAAAATAGATGTCGGCCGACCTGGCAAGGGATGAAAAGAGGATCTTTTTCTGTCCCTGCTGCCGGGCCATGGTTTCCACCTCTTCGAACTTGTCGAGCGCCTTGCCAAACTGCGTGCCCATGCCTGCAAGGCTCACGGCCTGCCCGTAACGGGCGATGAGCAGGTTGGTGCCGTCGTTGGTCTGCATGCCCAAAACCTCCAGTACAGAGAACAGTTCGAACGCTTTCTCGTTATTTTTCAGCTTGTCGACATGGATATACCCCTGCTCGGCCACGGCCTGCTTGCGCATCTCCATATTTCCCGCTTCGCGGGATTGCTTTTCCAGGGCCGCAAACATTTCGAGGGCCCTGTCGAACTGCTGTTCCCCTGCAAGGGCTGAAGCTTCATCATACAGGTTTTTCAGTTGATCTTCGGATGTCATAGGTAAGTTTTATAAGCGGTTAAAGCGGCTGCAAGTTTAAGAAAAACCCTTCAGAATGCCTAATGAGCGGCAAGATGAAATACCGGGCCGGGCAAAAAAAATACTTCTCAAACCACGGTTACTTTTAAGGTTCCTGCCGTCATAATCCTGTTAAGATGTGGTCATGGCAAAAAAACTACAATCAGGGGCAAATATATTGCCTGATACGACACGGCCGTCAGGGACCGTCCGCAACTACCTGAAAAGGCTGAAATGGGAAAGATACATCCTGCTTATCATCATCGCCCTCACCCTTTACCTTCTTTTCATTACAGGACTATTATGGATGAAGGTGCATGCCTATACGAACCTTTGGGGGGTCAGGCTGGAATTCATCCTGTTTGGCCTCACCCTGGCCGGGGTGGCTTTATTCCATCGTCATACCATGTGGGTGGCCCTGGCAGGGCTGATCCTGATCATTTCCAGCCAGGTGATCCTTTTTCCTTCCTTTTCGATTGCCGGGCATATATTCGGCTCCCATATGAATGAAGGTGAGTGGAAGACATTACTCAACCTGCTCGGCCTGCTCCTTGGCTTTACTATCCTGGCAAGACATTTCGAGGAATCTGGGGTGCCCGGTATCATGCCACGCATCCTTCCCGGAGGATGGCCGGGGGCCTTGCTGCTACTGTTCTTCATCATGGTCATGTCGACCTTCATCGACAACATTGCCGCAGCCATGCTCGGAGGCACGATGGCATTTGCGGTATACCGTGGCCGTGTCCACCTGGGATACATGGCATCCATCGTTGCTGCCAGCAATGCCGGCGGTGCCGGCAGTGTGGTGGGCGACACCACCACCACCCTGATGTGGATCGAAGGGGTACCTCCCTCCCATGTGCTGCATGCCTTCTACGGCACACTAGGGTCCTTCCTCATCTTCGGCACCCTGGGTTCCTGGGTGCAGGCCAGGCACATAAAAAAACATTCAGGCAAAACGGAAAGCGGGATCCTGGATCCGGTGAAGCAGGCTTTCGGCAAGATCAGTTTCGCGAAACTGATGATCGTTGTCGCCATCATTATTTCAGCTATCCTTACCAATTACTTTTTTGGCATGCCCGCACTGGGCGTGTGGGTGGCTATCCTGGCAGGATCATTCCTTACCCACACAAGCTGGTCGGTACTGGGGAAATCGGTCAAAGGCACCATCTTCCTGCTGGCATTGGTATTAAGTGCTTCCCTGATGCCGGTGAAAGAACTACCTGAAGCTTCCATGAACACCACCTTCTTCCTCGGTTTCCTATCGTCGGTGTTCGACAATATCCCGCTCACCAAGCTGGCCCTTGAAGGCGGGGGGTACGACTGGGGACTCCTGGCCTATGCCGTGGGTTTCGGCGGGTCGATGGTTTGGTTCGGCTCCTCGGCAGGTGTAGCACTCTCGAATCTTTTCCCGGAGCTGAGGTCGGTATGGGGATATCTTAAAAGCGGATGGTACATCAT
>CAZHYA010000123.1:6206-7157 GCA_964536525.1 uncultured Bacteroidales bacterium
GACTTCAATGCTATCTTCGTGATGACGGCCGGTACGGACAATAACATTTTATGGGAAGAAACAGAGGTGGCCTTCGTACTCAATGATGTCGACCTCTGGATCTACGGAACGCTTTCGCTGGCCGATGATGTGGTACTCAAGTTCCAGGATGAATCGGAACTCATCTTCCAGTACGGGGCAGCCCAGCTGGTGAACCACGATGGCTCAGGGGTATATTTCACCTCCTACCTCGACGATTCGCTCAAGGGGGATTCCAACGGCGACGGATCGCTGAGCAGCCCGGCGCAGGGCGACTGGAGAGGGATCTACGATAACGGGGCAGATGATTACGTGGACTGGCCAAACGTGTTGTACAGCCTGCACTGAAAGAACTGATCAGCTGCCAGCCAGGGCCATTGCACAGCGGATGCCGTCGGCCGCGCTGGAGACGATGCCCCCGGCAAAGCCGCTGCCTTCGCCAATAATATAGAGGTTATCGAAACCTGCACAGCGGCCGTTACTTTCCCTCATGGCCTGCAGGGGTGAGGATGTCTTGCTCTCAAGCCCCATCAGTATCCCCTGGTCGAAACCCCTGATCCTGCCGGCAAAATCCCTGAGCCCTTCGGCGATGGCATCGCCCACGAAGCCAGGCACCATGCTGCGCAGGCCTGCAGGCAGCAGGCCGCGGGAATAGCTGCCATGGAGGCTGCCTGGGGATTTTCTTTTGTTAAGGTAGTCGGCAACCCTGGTGGCCGGTACCGCAAGGCCATCCGAAAAGTCGTAAAAACTTTCTTCCAGCCTGTCCATCCAATCCAGGATTTGCAATGGTGTACAATGGTTTCCGGCAAGCATGTCGGGATGCACCCCGGCCACGATGCCGGCATTGGCATTTTCGGCCACGGCCCTGTAACGAGATTCCCTCAGTGAATTTGACAATATGCTTGTGACTGTTCTGGCGAAATTTTCGTATAT
>CAZHYA010000124.1:0-7133 GCA_964536525.1 uncultured Bacteroidales bacterium
CTTGACAGGATCCATTTCGTGAAGGTGCAGACCGGCATGATGGGCCATGCCGGCTGGCTCGGCGAGATCTCCACCGAGATCACCGGGGCCGTCGACGTTTCGCCCGACCCCGGCATCACCGGGGTGACACAAATGGTGGTGATCAGGGATCTCCCCCCGGTGATCGATACCAGCCGTGTGATGCTCTATGCTTATGCCTTTCAGAACGGACGCCCCCGGCCCGATGCCGTGGTGAGGTGGGAGACCGGCGTTGACTGGGCCACGGTTGGGCCTGACGGGGTGCTCGTGTTGACCGGTTCAGGCGAACTGGAACTCACGGCGATGCTGGACGACAACCCTGGAATACGGGCCACCGCATCCTGCACGGTCGAACTTCCCGCCGGGATCGTGGAGGTCCCTGAAGGACCTTTGATCAGCCTTTATCCCAACCCTGCCGGCGACCACATCAGGCTCCTCGGGATCGATCATGCCGGCCTGGCGATCTTCAGCATGGCCGGGGAGGCCGTGAGAACGATCGATGATTATCAGGAAGGGCAGCCGGTGAGCCTGGAAGGACTGGCGCCGGGTGCCTATGTGATCAGGATATCCGGCCGTTCTGTAACGGCAATCAAATTCATAAGGCGATAGATGCGACGCTATCCCTGCATATTGCTGGTCATGCTCGCCCTTGCGGCGGGATCGAAAGCCCAGGGCATCCGCGACACGGTCTTCGAACTGAATACCGTGGAGGTGGTCGCAGGGCGGGCAGGCATGCTGGAACAACCGGGCATGAAGACCTCCCGCATCGACAGCCTGGCATTGCAGCAACATATCAGCGGGTCGCTCTCCGACCTGCTGTCGGAGAACACGCCGGTGTTCATCCGCGACCACGGCAGGGGCGCCCTGGCAACGGCATCTTTCCGCGGCACCGCCGCCTCCCACACCCGGGTGCGCTGGAACGGCGTACCCGTCAACTCGCCCATGACAGGGATGGTGGATTTCTCGCTGTTGCCGGTGTACATCGCCGACGGGGTGGAGCTCAGGCACGGGGCTGCCTCCATCGCGGAAGGGAGCGGCGGCATCGGCGGCTCGGTGGAGATCATCAACACGGTCGACTGGGACCATCGCTTCGGGCTGAAGTACATGCAGGGCATCGGCAGCTACAGCAGCTTCGACGAATTTCTGCATTTCGGCATCGGCAACAGTAAATTCCAGTCGAAGACCAGGATATACCATAACTATTCGGCCAACGATTATACCTTTATCAACCGCGGCATTGCCGAGGTCGACCCCGTGACGGGCGATATCACCAACCCGCTGGATACCAACAAGGATGCTTCATACACCCGCTACGGTTTCCTGCAGGAACTCTATTACCGGGCAGGGGAGCGGCACGTGCTGTCGGCCCGGTGGTGGGTGCAAAAGGCCGGGCGCACCATCCCGCAGGCCACCAGCTACGAGGGACCCGAACACTCGAACCTGAACAGGCAGGACGACCTCGACAACCGGGTGGTGCTCGAATGGAAGCATTACGGGGAAAAGCACCGCCTGGAAGCCCGCTCGGCATACGCCGGGAAACAGCTCGACTACAGGCTTGTAAATCGCGTGGCAGGGCTGGGCGACGTGCCTGCCATATATTCGGAGAGCCGCACGAACAGCTTTCTCAACACCCTGAAGCTGGATTACGACTTATCTCAAGGTTTTTCGCTGGAGGGAGCTGCGGATATGAATTACCACGCGGTGGAGAGCAGGGATAGTGTGGCTAAAACGGGTTACGAAAAAGACCGGCTCGAAATTTCATTGTTTTTTAACCTCAGGAAAGATCTTTGGGACCGGCTCAGCCTGGACCTGATGCTCAGGCAGGATATCACGGATGGGGCACTGGCCCCCTTCGTGCCTTATTTTGGTTTCTCCTGGAAAGTGATCAGGGATAAAGCGCTGGTCGTGAGGGGCAACATCGCCCGCAACTACCATCAGCCCACGCTCAACGACCTGTACTGGCAGCCGGGGGGCAACCCTGACCTACTGCCGGAGAAGGGGATGAGCGCTGAGCTGGGAGTGGATCATACAATGAAGCCGGGTAAGCTTGAACTCAGGGTCTCGGGCGGAGTTTATTATTCGAACATCAGCGACTGGATCATCTGGCTGCCCGGGTTCAAAGGCTACTGGGAGCCGCGGAACATCAGGAGGGTCGAGTCGAAAGGGATCGAACTGGATCTTGCCCTGAAAGGGACTTTCGGAAGGTTTACCTGTAAAGTTTCAGGCCATTATGCCTATACAAGCTCAAGGAATTACGGCGATCCGCTGGTGTGGGGCGACGAGGCATACGGCAAACAGCTGGTGTATATCCCGCTGCATTCCGGCAACCTGATGGTCAACCTGGCTTTTATGGGCTTTTATGCCACCTACCGGCACAATTCATACAGCGAGCGTTACACCACCTCGAGCAACGATATCACGAAGCGCGACTGGCTGTACCCGTATTTCATGAACGACCTCTCGTTCGGGAAATCATTTCGGGCAGGACGGGTTGGCCTGTCGGCCGAATTCAGGATATACAACCTCTTTGACGAAACATACCATACCGTGCTCTACAGGCCGATGCCCGGCAGGAATTATATGCTGTTGCTGATGATATCAATATGATGCGGATGATGAAAAATATAAGCTGTGTGCTGTGCCTTTTGGCGCTGGCTTCCTGCATGAAGGACGATGAGTTGTGGGAGCGCAGGCCTGTGCAGCACAACCCGGCCTCCCAGGGGGTGTTCATCATCAACGAAGGCAATTTCGGTTATGAGAACGCATCCCTTTCCTGGTACGACATTGATGCCGGAGAGGTTTATAACGATGTGTTCTTCAACACCAATGCCATCCCGCTGGGGGATGTGGCCCTGTCGATGGAGGTGCACGACGGCCTGGGTTACTTAGTGCTGAACGGCAGCGGCAGGGTCTATGTGATCGATGTGAACACCTTCGGGCTGAAGGGGAAGATCACCGGCCTCACCTCGCCGAGGTACATCCACTTCGTGGATAACAACAAGGCTTACGTCACCGACCTGTATGCCAGGGCAGTGGCTATCGTGGATCCGGCCCTTTTGCAGGTCACGGGATCGGTGGATGTAAACAATAACGATCCTTATTTTTACCAGCACCCTACCGAACAGATGCTGCAGCACGGCAAATATGTCTTTACCAATTGCTGGAGCTACGACAACAAGATCCTGGTGATCGACAGCGAAGCCGATGTGGTGGCCGATTCCATTGAGGTGCCGCTGCAGCCTCAAAGCATGGTGCTCGACCGCTACGATAAGTTATGGGTACTCACCGACGGTGGTTTCGAGGGAAATCCATATGGCCATGAGGAGCCGGCGCTGGTCAGGATCGATGCCGGAAGCCTTGCCATCGAGAAGGTGTTCCGCTTTGGCCTGGATGACCTCCCGTCGGAACTCAGGATCAACGGGGGCGGGGATACGCTGTATTTCCTTAACAGGCATGTATACCGGCATGCCGTTGTTTCTGTATATGATCCCGGGATCTTCATCGAAAGTCCATATGGAGAGGCAGTGAACGGGGGATATTACGGCCTGGGCGTCGACCCGGTGCGTTCCGATATTTATGTGGCCGATGCCATCGCGGATGTGCAGCGCGGCGTGATTTATCGTTTCAGTCGCGACGGGCGTGCCGTTGACACCCTGAAAGTGGGGATCATCCCCGGGAGCTTCTGCTTCAGTCCCTGATCTGTCACCTCCTGATCCTCACATAGATGTGCTTGATGTTGGGCTTGCCCGAATCCCTTTCGTCGATCTCGAAAAGCTTGTTCAGCGACTTGATCAGCGGTGTCAGCTTCGAGAATACGTAGTTCCTGGGGTCAAAATCGGGCTTCTTTTTCATGATCAGGCTCCCCACCTCGGCCAGGAAGGCCCATCCGTTGTCGTCGGCAAGGTCATCCACAGAGGATTTAAGAAGCTGTATGAAACGGTTGTCGATGGGGTCTGGCTGATTGGCGACGGCCTGCGGCGTGGCCGAAGGCGCAGATGGCAGCCTTGCCGGCTCCTTGCTGCCAATGATCTCTATGTAAATGAACTTGTCGCAGGCCACGATGAATGGCTGGGGGGTTTTCTTTTCGCCGATGCCGATGACCAGCATGCCCGACTCCCTGAGCCTTGTGGCCAGCCGCGTGAAGTCGCTGTCGCTGGAGACCAGGCAGAACCCATCCACTTTCTGGCTGTGAAGGATATCCATGGCATCGATGATCATGGCAGAGTCCGTGGCATTCTTGCCCCTGGTATAGCTGTATTGCTGTACCGGCGTGATGGCATGCTGAAGCAGGGCGGGCTTCCATCCGGCCACCGTCCTTTTGGTCCAGTCGCCGTAAATCCTCTTGATCGTCGGCACGCCCAGCTTGGCGATCTCCTCAAGCATTCCTTTGATATTGGAATAGGGGATGTTGTCGGCGTCGATCAGGACGGCCAACTGCAGGTCTTGTGATGCTCTCATGGTAAGGGTGTTCTTTATCGTTGTGGTGGATGAGGATTACTTTTCATCCGGTTTTTGTGCTTCAGGCACGTACTTTTTCACGTTCATGGCTGCAGATCCCTTCTGTCCCATGCCAATCTCAAAGGTAACCAGGTTTCCTTCCCTGATCTCACCTTCCACGTTGTTAACATGAAAAAATATGCTTTGTTTGGAGTCATTGTCTTTGATGAATCCATAACCTTTGGAATCATTGAAAAAACTTACCGTGCCTTTTCTCGTGGCATCGTAGTTCTCGTCGGATTCGCGGTTGGGAACGCCTATCTGGATGTCTTCGGCCTTGATCTCTTCTTTCTTGCCGGGGTCGGGAGGGGTTGAGGTGATGCGGCCGTGCTCATCCACATAAGCGATCATGTCATCAGGGCCCGAGCCTTTGTCATTTTCCTTTCTGGCAAGTCGTTTTTTTTCTTTTTCTTTTCTCTTCTTCTCTCTCTTGTTTCTTACTTCTTTCTTGTTGTATGATTCCTGTGATCTACCCATAGATTATTCTTTATTTTTTCCTGGCCAATGCTTCCCTCTTGTTTTCTTGTCTTCCGCTTGTGCCTTGTTAAATTCAATATTCAGTGATTTGAAGACCTGGCTCACGGTGGTGATCTTCTTTACCTTCCCGGCATTGGTGCCGGTAAAAACAAAACCGTCGGCCAGGTTGCCCTTGTAGGCTTCCAGTAATGCGCCGGCAATGCAATAAGGTGTGGTCTTCGGATTGCATACCGAAAGGCAGTTGTAGTAACAGCCTTTGGGCTTCCTGAGTCCATCGCCCGCCTCACGGAGGAAGTCGTTGAACACCGTCCTGCCGGGCAATCCAACCGGGCTTTTGATGATCTGTATGTCTTTCTTTCCTGCGCCAATGATGGCGTTCTTGAACTCCACGGATGCATCGCACTCTTCCGTGGCGATGAACCGCGTGCCCAGCTGTACGGCCGAGGCACCTCTTTTCAGTATCTTAAAGGCATCCCTGCCACTGAAGATCCCCCCGGCAGCGATCACGGGGATGTCCTTGTTGAACCTGTTCCTGAATTCCTTTACCACCTCCAGCACGTCGGCAACGATATTTTCGAGCCTGTTGTTTGCAAGCTGCAGCTCGTGTGCCTTGAAGCCGAGGTGGCCACCGGCCTTCGGACCTTCCACCACAAAGGCATCGGGGAGGTAATTATAGTTCTGCGCCCATTTGTTGCAGATGATCGATGCTGCCCTTCCTGACGAGACGATCGGCACAAGCTTTGTCTTTACCCCTGCGCCTAAGTATTTTGGCAGGTCGAGCGGCAGGCCTGCACCGGAAAAGATGATGTCGATCTTTTCCTCAATAGAGGTTTTTACCATGTCGGAAAAATTGGTGATCACCGACATGATGTTGACTCCCAGCACGCCATTTTTGCTCATCTCACGGGCTTTCCTGATCTCCCGCCTGATGGCCTCAATATGGCTGTTCCGGTTTATCGATTTGATGTCGTTGTTGATAAAACCTATACCAACAGTGGATATCACCCCGATACCGCCCATATTGGCCACGGCAGAGGCCAGTCCCGACAATGAGATCCCTATGCCCATCCCACCTTGTATGACAGGCACCTTGATCTTGAGATCACCGATTTTAAAGGCTTTCATCATCTCCTGTTGTTGTTTGCGTTTGATCAACTTAATGAAAAGAGATGAAAGGACTGCTGTCCTTTCACCGCTTCACATTGATTAATGGATATGGCATATATAGCGCTTAGCGCCGGTAGCCGTCTTCCTTTTTGGGTTTTGCTTCATTCACGGTCAAGGCTCTGCTCTTGAGCTGCTTGCCGTCGAGATTTTCGATGGCCGTCCTGGCCTCGTTGTCATCTTCCATGGTGACAAAGCCAAAACCTTTGCTCCTGCCACTGTACTTGTCGGTGATAATTCGTGCGGATTCTACTTCGCCGTATTCTCCGAATAATTCTTCCAGGTCGTTTTCCTGGACCTTGAAATCAAGGTTTCCTACATAAATGTTCATCTTGTTGTGATTTTTGTTTAATCCGGTGCTGAAGGTGCTTGTTCATGTCCTGTTCAGTTGATTCATGTTCGGCATTGCCTTGTGATCCCCTTCCAGGACCATGTTGCGGGAACCCCCGCTCACTATCAGTTAACCAGTAAGTTTAAAATTGGATTTAAAAAGGAGAGCCGTGATAAACTAATTGCGCGAAGGGAATTAGAAAATTAAAGCGCAAATTCTCAAATCTGAATTTTGGGCAAAGATACGATAATATTACAGAGATATGGATATTTTTTAGTTTTATTTAACATATCTGCTGATTACCGGGGCACGGGCACCCTCAAATTCAGGGTAACCTGCCATTGCCTGCATGGGAATGCACGATATCCATCGCAGGCATGGTCGCCGGGAAGCTCACCTTTCCAATTCAAGGATGAGGGCCGAAGTAGCCGGTACCCTGATCTCATAACCGAGGTTGAATGCTATACCTGACAGCACCTCCTTCGCCGTAAGGCTTCCCTGCAGCATTTCGCTGAAACGGTCTGTGCGCAGCAGCGTGGTTTCCTGGTTCTTGTTCAGCACGACCATCACACGCTCATCGTCCGTGTAACGGAAATACACATAGATGCCTTTTTCGGGGACGAACTGCATGAGTTTGCCTTCGTGG
>CAZHYA010000125.1:0-1484 GCA_964536525.1 uncultured Bacteroidales bacterium
CTGACATGGTCTGCAATATTAGTGATTTCTTTTAACCTGACGCCATCCTTGGCAGCTGCGGGCTATCCCTACCTTTTCGATCCGGGCACGGCCTTCAACTACAGCAATTCCAACACGGTGATGATCGGAAAGGTGATCGAAATGATCACGGGCAGGACCCTCGGTGAGGAGATCCGCGACCGCATCATCATCCCCCTCGGGTTGAGCCACACCACCTACCATGGATCGGGGAGCGACATGCCCGGCTATCATGCCAGGGGGTATTTCACCGATGATTTCGACCCCTCATGGCCGGATGTTACCGAAGCCTGGGACGTGTCGTGGGCACAGGCTGCCGGCGGTATGGTTTCCAATGTTCACGACCTCAGGGTGTACGTTGAAGCCATGGTCAAGGGCGGACTGCTGGGCGATTCCGTCCAGCAGCTAAGGCTGAACAGCCTTGTACCCATAAAGGGCGATTCGGCCTACGGCATCGGCCTGTTTGCCGTGCACAGCTTCCTGGGACATAACGGGGGTATCGAAGGTTACACCTCGGTGATGATGCACTCCCTCGAGAAGGATGCCACCATCATCATCCTCTATAACTGTAAACTGCACGCCTACCGGCCCGACGACCTCTTCCTGGAGTTCCTGCATGTACTGTACCCCGGTGAATACTAAAAAACAAGGATAGAAAAGTTTATTTCTGAGCCGTCCGGAGGAGGACAAGCCCCACGGCGGCAAAGATGATGTTCGGGATCCAGGCGGCCAGGAAGGGCGACAGGTTGCCGAAGGTGGCAAACACGATCGATACCTGCATGAAGAGGATGTAGGTGAAGGTAAAACCGATGCCCAGCCCCAGGTGCATGCCGATGCCTCCCCGGATCTTGCGGCTCGAGAGCGTAACGCCGATGAGGGTCAGGACGATGGTGGCAAAGGGGCCGGCAATGCGCTTGTGCCTCTCCACATCGTAGATCTTGGCCTTTTGAGAACCTTTCTCGCGCTCTTCCCCGATCCTGTCGCGCAGCTCCCAGTAGTTCATCTCCTCGAAATCCTCCTTCTTCACGTAGAGGTCGGAGGGCTTGAGGTTGAACACGGTATCGAGGCGGTTCCCCCTCCGCAGGCTTTCCTGCAACTCGTCGATCACACGGATGGAATAATTATCGACCATCCAGAAATTCCCCGTGCTGTCCCAGCGTAGCCGGTCGCCCATCATCTTGTAAACGAGCTTGTTGCCGTCGAAGGTCTCGAGGCTGAACTTCACGCCCGTATTGGTGGTGACATTGAAATTCTCAAGGTAAACATAGGTCTGTGGGCCTATCTTCAGGTGTATGTTGCGGTCCTTGTCGAGGTTCAGGTTCTCCATGTACCGCGACCTGATGGGCAAGACTGAGACGGCGACGACCACGCAGATCAACGTCGATTCGGCCGGCCCATCGGGGTCGGTGAACATCAATGCCGGGGCGGCGTTCACGACATCCAAGAACGTCACGCTCTCCATCTCC
>CAZHYA010000125.1:1494-7120 GCA_964536525.1 uncultured Bacteroidales bacterium
GAAGATTTTATTCCCGAATCCGTTAAAAGTTTTATTTCCAAAGCTCCGAAGCGGTAATAGCTGACCCCGCCGCTGAGCATGGCCACCACCTCGGTGTTGGAGGCCAGCTTGGAAGTGAAGAAGATCACCGAGATAAAGGTGAACAGGTATACGAAGAGGTTGATGAAATAGGGAACGAAGTTGAGGTAATAGTTGAAGATGATCTCCTCCAGCGGGGCATCCTTTTCGAGGAACTCGTCGATGTTTTCCGAGATGTCGAAGATGATCACGATCACGATAAGCAGGGAGATGGCATAGAAAAATGTGCCCAGGAACTTTTTGATGATATATAAGTCGAGGATCTTCATCTGCTCCGCTATAGCCTGGTTGAGATTTTCCTGACCATGGTGTCTTTCCAGCTGCTGAAAGTCCCGGCCAGGATATGTTTCCTGGCTTCATCCACCAGCCACATGTAGAATGCCAGGTTGTGCATGCTGGCGATCATGCCCCCGAGCAGTTCGCCGGCCTTGAAAAGGTGCCGCACATAGGCCTTGCTGTAGGCGGTGTCGACATATGAGCTTCCTTCCTCGTCGAGGGGGGAGAAATCGTCCTTCCACTTGTTGTTGAGCATGTTCATGAAACCGTTCCTGGTAAATACCATGCCATTCCTTCCGTTCCGGGTCGGCATCACGCAGTCGAACATGTCAACGCCGAGGGCGATGCTCTCGAGGATGTTCGCCGGGGTGCCCACCCCCATGAGATAACGCGGTCTGTCGGCAGGTAGTATGCCGCACACCAGCGCCGTCATCTCGTACATGGTTTCATGGGGTTCGCCTACCGAGAGCCCGCCGATGGCATTCCCGTCGGCCCCCGCCGCACTGATCTCTTCAGCCGAGCGCTTCCTCAGGTCGGCATAGGTGCTGCCCTGCACGATGGGGAAGAGCGCCTGCTCATGCCCGTACAGGGGTTCCGTGTGCGAAAACCGGCTGATGCAGCGCTTCAGCCAGCGGTGGGTGATCTCCATCGACTTTTCGGCATAGGCATGGTCGCAGGGGTAGGGCGTGCATTCGTCGAAAGCCATGATGATGTCGGCCCCGATGATGCGCTGGGTGTCGATCACGTTCTCGGGCGTGAACATATGCCTCGAGCCGTCGATGTGCGACTGGAAGGTTACCCCTTCCTCCTCCAGCTTCCTGATCTCGCTGAGCGAATACACCTGGTAGCCGCCGCTGTCGGTGAGCATGGGCCCCTCCCATCCCGTGAAGCCGTGAAGCCCTCCCGCCTTACCCAGGATGTCGGTGCCCGGCCTCAGGTAGAGGTGGTAGGTGTTCCCCAGGATGATCCTCGCCCCGATGTCGTCGGCCAGGTCCCTGAAATGCACCGCCTTGACATTGGCTGCCGTGCCCACGGGCATGAAGACAGGCGTTTCCACCATGCCATGGGCTGTCTCCAGCATTCCGGCGCGGGCAGAAGATGTGTTGTCGGTGCCTTGAATTATAAACTTCATGGTGTTTATAAAAAAACGTTCAAAGATATATTTTATTCAGGAAGTATCTATAATTTCGCCTAAACACCCCGGAGATGCAACTTCCCTATCTTCCGCAGCAAATTGCCGAACAGCTGGCCATGCTGTTGTATCTTGCATTCTTCCTGGTCCAGATGGCCTACTTCTGGGGAGTGTTCCGGCGGCTGGCCTTTCACGGGAAAAAGGAGGAAGCCCATGGGGCCGAACCCGTTTCGGTGGTGATCTGCGCCAGGAACGAATATGCCAGGCTGAAGAAGAATATCCCGCTTATCATGGCACAGGACCACCCCGACTTCGAGCTGGTGGTGGTCAACGACAACTCGCAGGACGACACCCTTGAGCTGCTTGAGGACTTCTCGAGGGAGTACCCGCGGCTGAAGATCGTGAACCTGAGCCAGGACCTGAACTTTTTCAGGGGGAAGAAGTTCCCGCTCTCCATCGGCATCAAGTCGGCCAGCCACGACATCATCCTGCTCACCGATGCCGACTGCAGCCCCTCCTCCGGGCAATGGATCAGCCGGATGTCAAGGAATTTCATCGACGGGAAGGAGATCGTGCTGGGTTACGGGGCCTACGAACCTAAGCCGGGCCTCCTGAACCTCCTGTTGCGTTACGACACCCTCTGGGTGGCCATACAGTACCTTTCCTTTGCCCTCTCTGGCAACGCCTACATGGGCGTCGGCAGGAACATGGCCTACCGCAAGTCGCTGTTCTACAAACATAAAGGGTTCTCTTCCCATTATACGGTCAGCTCGGGCGACGACGACCTTTTCATCAACCTGGCAGCCACAAGGCATAATGTGGCGGTGGAGGTTGCAGCGGGCAGCCACACCATATCCGAACCCAAGCGGTCGTTGACGGCCTGGGTAAAGCAGAAACGACGCCACCTCACCACCTGGAAATATTACCGCCCCAAATACAAGTGGCTCCTGGGGGCCTGGTCGTTCAGCCAGGCCGCTTTCTGGATCATGTTCGCCCTGCTGCTGGCCCTTGAAATGAACATCCTGGTCACACTGGGTGTTTTTGTGCTCAGGCTGGCCAGCCAGCTGCTGATCACCAAAAAATGTATGAATAAGCTGAACGAAAAGAAATTATTATTATTTTCGCCTATAGCTGAACTCTACCTGATCGTCTTTTACCCGGTGCTCAGTGTGGTGAATTATTTCAGTAAACCTGATAAATGGAAGTGAATCCGAATCTCACCGACAAGGCCCTGCGCGACTACCAGCTGGTGCAGGCAGCCATCAACAATGGCGACCAGCGTGCCTATGCCGCACTGATGAACAACTACCGTGATTCGCTCTATTTCATGTTGCTGAAGATGACCAACAACACCTGCGATGCCGACGACCTCACCATCGAGGCCTTCGGCAAGGCCTTTAAGAAGCTTGAACAGTACACTCCCGAATATGCCTTCAGCACCTGGCTGTTCAAGATCGCATCCAACAACTGCATCGACTTCATGCGCAAGAAGAAGAAGCGTACCTTCTCCATGAACGACAGCCACGACGGGGAAGAGGGCAACGAGCTGGCCAACTATATCCCTTCCGATACCCCCGACCCGGAAGAGAATGTGATGAAGAAGGAAAAGATGGGGGTGATGCGCGAGGTGGTCGAGAAGCTCAAGCCGCACTACCGGCAGCTCATCGAACTGCGGTATTTCAAGGAGTATTCATACGAAGAGATCGCCGCCGAGCTCGACCTCCCGCTGGGCACGGTCAAGGCTCAGCTCTTCCGCGCCCGCGAGTTCATCTCTAACATCATGAAGAACATCCCCGATAATTACTAAGCGCCTTTACCGTGCACCCGGGTCGCACGACCTGACGTAGGCCGCCAGCTCCTTCCCGAATTCCGAATCGAGCCTGAGGGCGTCATAGTCCATCACCTGGTTGTTGAGGTATTGCAGCACCAGGAAGGTGGTTGCCGGGCCGGCGGGATGCAGGCCCGCAAAGAAGAAGCCCTTGCTTTCGAACTCCCTGCACATCACGGCCGTGTAAGGGTCGTGGAGGTTGAGGGCCAGGTATATCGTCTCGTGGCGTTCCACACAGAATTGCCGCAGGTCTTCGGCCACCTTTTTCACCACGTGCTCGCCGTAACGGTCAACCTGTATGGTGGCGGTGCCCAGGGCCGGGGCCGGCTTCACCTTCAGCTCCGTACGTTTTCCCCTGAGATCGTCAATGGCTGCCGGGCTTTCCCTGATCTCCGGCTCGATGCCCAGGTTTTTCAGGATCTTCCTCACCATCACGCTGTGCTCCGGCGGGGGGTAGATCACCAGCTTTCCGGGCGGGAAGAGGTAGCGGTAGGTGATCATGATGCTTTCCCTCGGGTGGGTGCTCTCCTGTATATCGCGGAAGCTGATCACCGGCCCCTTCGAGAGGAGCAGCGAGCAGTCGTTGAGGCCGAAATGGTGCGATGCCTTCTGCGAGAAGGGATGGGTGGTCACCGACATGGCAAACACGCCGAATATCCTTTCCCTGGCCGCCTCTTCGATGAGGGCTTCCCACAGCCTGTTCATGATGCCCATGCCGCGGTACGAAGGGTTACTGAAGGCGATGCCCAGCTCCGCGTTGTCGAACTCGTCGGATGCCCTTTCGAGGGCGGCGTGGCCGATGATCTCGCCGCTCTCCAGCCTGGCCACCATCGACACCATCTTGCCGCTCTCGTTGAGCCGCGCCACCTTGTCGGGGTAATAGATCTTTTCGTAAGGGTAGGTGTAGCCGTAGGCATAATAGGCCAGCCGCGACACCTCCACCGCCTCTTCGGGCTTCATCAGGCCCACGCTGAAATCCTGCTTCGTCGCCGCCTTTTCACCGGGTACAGGCTTTTCCGTTTTCTCCCCCCTGATGATCTCCTCGATCGATTGCGCAGGCAGGTTCTTGACCATGATGGCCTCTATGCCGTCCCTGCCGTGGTTGATGTAGGCGTATTCATCCATGACCTGCCGCACCAGGTAGTTGCCCAGGCCGCGGTCGTTGAGGTTTTCCTCCAGCTCTTTCCTGCTGTAGACGGGAAAGAGGGCAGGGTCGAAAGGGATCCCCTTCACCCAGATGCTGATCCTGAGCCCGAGGGGTATTTGGGTGAACTCGATGTCGATGTCGGCAAGCTCGCCGGGGGCGAAGGAATGCCTGATCACATTGGTGAGCGCTTCCTCCAGGGCCAGCTGCAGGTGCTTGTTGTCGTGCCCGCTGAACCCGATGCGTCCGGCCACGCTGCTCAGGCAGGCCTGCGCCTCGTGCAGGCTGGCAATATCATTCTGTATGGTCAGCTTCGAATGGTGATAATGTTTCATGCATGCACCTTCCTTTTGTCGATGATCTTCCTGAGCTTCCCGCTGGTCGCGATCTTTTCGAATTCATGGCCGGCCACGGGCTCCACCGTGAGTTCGATGAGGCCGTCGTTGACCACCATGCCGCGGAGCACCGCGAAATTTTCGCGCAGGGCATCCCTCACCGCTTCCGCTGTTGTGCCGGCGGAGCGGTTCACCCTTACGGTGATCTTCTGCTTGTTGGCGGCCGCGGTGTCGAGGACCAGCTGCAGGTCGTCGCCGTAACCCAGCCGGTCTTCCAGTATCTTTTTAAATTCGTTGTAGTTGAACAGCGGTCCCATCTTGAAGATGTCGCCGAAGCGCCCCAGCAGTTCGAAGCGTGGCGACGTCCTGCCGCAGGCACAGGGCCCTTCCACCCAGCGGCCCAGGTCGCCGATCTCGTACCGTAACAGGTCCTGGCCCTTGCGGTAGCGGGAGGTGAAGATGAGCCTCCCGGTCTCCCCCCTGTCCACGGGCCGGTCCTCGTCGAGTTTGAAGATCTCGAGGTACTGGGTGCGCGTCATCACATGGTGTACGCTGCCTTCGCAGTGCTGGCAGCTGTAGCCGAGGGGACCTGCGTCGTTGCTGCCGTAGATGGCGGACCTGACCACCTCCACGCCGAACCCGTCCTTATAGTATTGTTGCATGGCGGGGCTCATGTGCTCGCCTCCGTAAAAGATCTTTTTGATGCCGCCGTAAGCTTTCAGCTCGTCTTTGCAGGCATCGAAGAGCTGTGAGAAATAGAACGGCATCCCCAGCAGGGTGTCTACCCTGTTCTCGATGATGGTCCTGGCCACATGCGCGTATTCCGGCACGGC
>CAZHYA010000126.1:0-3750 GCA_964536525.1 uncultured Bacteroidales bacterium
ATTGTCAGGGCGCTCAGGGGCCTGGAACTGGTGGAGATGCCAATGCCTGAGATCTGGCCCGACGAGCTGCTGATCAGGATTTCCGCTGCCCCCGCCAATCCTTCCGACCTGGCATTTATCCAGGGGGGATATAATATCCTGAAGCCGCTGCCTGCTGTTCCCGGCTTTGAAGGTACGGGCAGGGTGATCCAAACAGGTAATGCCCCTGAGGCCAAAGCCATGCACGGACCGCGGGTAAGCTTCTTCTCACAGTCGGACCACGGCGGCTCCTGGGCTACACACATCGCAGTTAAGGCTGCTGATTGCCTTGAACTGGACGAGCGGATGCCGGTAGAACAGGCCGCCTGCTTTTCCGTTAATCCCTTCACAGCCCATGCCATGGTAGCCCTGGCAAAAGATAGCGGCAGCAGGGCGATCATTCAAAATGCCGCGGCAGGACAGGTGGGCAGGTTCATCAATGTGCTGGCCAGCAAGGCCGGCATCACGGTGATCAATATCGTGAGGAAGGAAGCACACATAGAAAAGCTCAGGTCGTTGGGGAGCGAACACATCATGTGGACACAGGAAGAAGGCTTCACCTTAAAGCTGAGGGAACTGGCCGCTGCCCTGCATGCTGATGTGGCCTTCGATGCAGTGGGGGGCGAACATACGGGTCAATTACTGGCTGCCATGCCAGAAGGAAGCACGCTATATCTTTACGGGGCACTGGGCGGAAGGAAGCTGTCGGAGATCCCTGCATCAGATCTGATCTTCATGGGTAAATCCATTCGTGGCTTCAACATGAACGAATGGAAAGCAAAACTCCAGCAGGAGGCATTCCGCAAGATATCCCTGCAATTGCAACAAATGTTCCTCGACGGTGTGCTAAAAACGGAGATTAGCAACAGCTTCGCACTTGGGGATCACGAAAAGGCATTGTTGCATTATATCAGGGCAATGTCGGAAGGCAAGGTGCTGCTGCTCCCGGATTGACAGCAGCAGGGGTCATTCCATGGGGATGAAGCGCTCATCGTCGCCTGCTGAACCAAGAAATCTTCTTCGCCTGTCGAAATGATAATATATTTCCGACCTGCCCTGCCCTTCTTCCTCTACCCGACTGTCGATATATTTATTCAAAAGGAAGTCGAAAGTGTAACCTGCGTATATTTTGCCGGCCAGGGCGGCGAGCAAATAGATCTCCTCAACGAGCAAGGTATCGATGCTGTAGCTGAACTGAACCTCTCCACTGAAAGGATTTTGTTTGAATAAACCTTCCAGTCCATCAGTGAGATAATGACTGGTAAAAAACAAGGCTTTTTCTTCTTCCCCGTTAACCCGGCTGATCTCGAACCATGAATTCAGGTTTACTGCATTAAGGTCGACCACTTCGGAGTAAATGTATTCACCAAATTCCGCTTCTTCCCTTAGCGACATGACGTATTCCTCAAGCTCGAGCTGTTCGATATTGATGATAAAGGCATCGGGCTTACCCGAGAGGAAGGAGAGCAGGGAGTCTTGCCCGTATACCCTAAAACCAAGGGCCTCCATTTCAGAAGTATAGTTACGGAGGTAGCTGTCAATAAAAGCAGAATCGTCGACGTATTGCAAATATAGGCTGCTTGTCCATAACAGGGAGTCGAGGGTGCGGCTGTCGAGCCGGGCTGCGCTGTCGATCGTCCATTCTTTCAGCGACTTTTTAAAGACAAGATCAGGCGGGATCACGAGCACCGAGCGTGTGGTGTCGTTCGTGATGTATTCTTTCGCGATCTTACGTTCCAGCGAGCAGGAAGTGAAAGCAGACAGCATGACAAATGCCAGAAAAAAAGTTTTATATCGGGCTTTTGTCTTCATGTTATTATCTTACATTTTCTTGTTGCAGGATAACCTGAACAGTCTGTTGCGTAAATGGTCATTCACGGTTTTCGAGCACTGCCCGGGCAATCGCTTCGCCATACTCTTCAGCATGCTGAAGGTCCTTTTCTCCGGGAGAGAATTTCACGAAGAGGCCTTCCCTGACAAGGTTAAGCTTGAGGCTTTTCAGGTTGGTTTCCAGGATGGTTTTCCCTTCGCCGCTCCAGCCGTATGAACCGAATGCCCCCGCTGCCTTCTTCCTGTCCCTGATGGGGTTGATCACGGCAAAAAGCTTGTATACGGGCAAAAGAATATTCTGGTTGATGGTGGGGCTCCCAACTACGACTGCGGCGCTGCGTGCCATGGCAGCATCCATGTCGCCGATCGACATCATCTCTATATCGGCCGGTTCAGCGATCATGCCATCAACCCTTCGCACTCCGGCAGCAATGTGCTCGGCGATAATTCCGGTTTTATGGTAGGCCGAAACGTATGGTATGAACACCCGGTTGTCCTGCGGCACCTCCAGGGCCTCTCTTGCATATTGTTCCGACAGGTCGACCCATTTTCTCCAGTCGCTGCGCAGGATGGGGCCATGCCCGGTGCAAATAACATTGATATCCAGCGGCCTGATCTTTTCTATGGCCTTCAGCATAAATTTGCTGAACGGTTTCAGGATCACATCGAAATAATACTTAAAGGCATCGCTGTAGTCGCCGACCTTATCGTCGTACATGCCTTCGTCGCAATAATGTGCGCCAAAAGAATCGCAGGTGAAAAGCACCTTATCCTCCTCAAGGTAAGTATACATCGTATCGGGCCAGTGCAGGTTGGGGGCGCCGATGAAGTGCAGGATCTTATTGCCCAGGCTGAGTGTATCGCCATCTCTGACCACCAAATGCCTGAACCCGGGTTCAAAAATGTCGCTGAGGTAACGAATGGCATTGCCGGTACCCACAACCGTGGCATTCGGGGCCAGCTCCAGCAGTCTCATCAGGTTTCCCGAATGGTCGGGTTCGGTGTGGTTGAGGATGATATATTCAATTTCTGCGGGATCGGTCAGGCTCCTGATCTTGGAGATATACGGCTCCCAAAACTTTTCCTTGGTCGTTTCGATGATGGCCTTTTTCTCCGCATTGATGAAATATGAATTGTACGTTGTGCCGTATTTCGTTTCCATCACCACGTCGAAAGTCACGATATCCCGGTCGAGTATCCCAATCCAGTGCACGTCAGGACTGACTTCAAGAACTTTGTTGTCTGTAATGTTTTTCATGATCAATAATAATGCATTAGCGTTTTACAAGTCAAGTTTTATCTGGCCTGCAGTCCCGGACTTATCATCCGGTCCCTTAACTTTTTCTTTCGGGTTTTCGGGGCTGCTCTCATCCTTCACTTCGTGGTTTTCATCGGTCAATTCCACGCTAACCACAGTATCTTCTCCCTCACCGTCTTCATCATTCCCTGCATTGTCGTCGGGGTATTCATACGGAAGGGGTTCAACAAAATTCGCCTCTTTAACTGCATGGGTGGTAAGCCGTTTGCCTTTGGCCCGGTAGCTCTTTTCGCCTATGAATCCGGCCACTTCCATTTTCATTGTATCGATGGGGCGGCCATTGGCTTTTTCGTCGAACACGACCTCCAGCACAGGCAGCTGGTCGAGGCTAAAAGCCAGCAGCTTCGATCCGGGATGATCCCCAATAAAGCGGGTGTTCCGGTCCGACTCCACGAAGCGGAACCTTTTCACATACACATACTCCTGGGCGGCATCCCAGAAAACGGCCGTCATCACCTTTCGGGGATCAAACTTTTCAATGAGCAGCATATCCTCATCGAAATGGTTCTTGAGGTCGAAGTTGTAATGCCGGTATGTGCCAGAAGCACTGATTGTCAGTATCTTGTCGTCGCCAATGAAAGCGC
>CAZHYA010000126.1:3760-7095 GCA_964536525.1 uncultured Bacteroidales bacterium
GTACTTCCCCCGCTCTGCCACATTGAGCCTTTTCACCGTGTCGTCGAACCAGATGTTTCTGGCGCCAAGGGTGGAAACGCCTTCTTCTTTTTTCACGATGCTGCGCACCGGCTTCTTGGTGAGGATATTGCCGTACGACCCACGCCCTTTAATGGCGAGCGTACTAAAATCAAACTCAAATGCGGTGTTCTTCAATTTGGGATTTGGCCGCAACACTACCCTGATCATTTCAGCCTCGCCATTTGGATTAGCGCTGAAGTAATGGACTTTAGATCCGTCATTTCCCTTTGTTACCTGATATTCCTTGTCGCGTGTGATCCCGATCACCGGGAACCGTTTCACCATATAGTTGCCCTGCTTGCCGTCGCGGTAAACCATGTTGTAAATGGTACGATCGTCGCTTTTCTTGAACACGCCTATGTGCACCACATCCTTTCCCACGAAGGTCTTGGGCGATACCCTTGTCACGATAAAGGAGCCGTCGCCCCTGAAAACGATGATGTCGTCGATATCGGAACAATCGCAGATGTATTCATTCTTCCTGAGCGAAGTCCCGGCAAAACCCTCTTCCCTGTCGAGATAGAGGCGCTGGTTCGCAGCCACGACGGCGGTGGCCTCGATGGTATCGAAGTTCCTGATCTCCGTCCGCCGTTCCCTCCCGGGGCCATATTTTTTCTTTATCTGCCGGAAATAGTTGATGCTGTAGTCGATCAGATGTTCGAGATGTGTCTCCACCTCCTCCATTTCCTCCTCGATGCTCCGGATGAGTTCATCGGCCTTGAGTGAATTGTATTTCGAAATCCGCTTGATCCTGATCTCGGTGAGCCGTACGATGTCGTCGCGGGTCACCTCCCGCTTAAATCTGTCAAGGAATGGCTCAAGGCCTTTTTCGATGGTGCTGATCACGGCTTCCCAGGTCTTGGAGGTTTCGATCCTGCGATATATCCGCTCTTCGATGAATACTTTCTCGAGCGAAGAATGGTGCCACTGCAGTTCAAGCTCCTCCTTTCGTATCATCAGCTCACTTCGAAGGAGCTCAACCGTATTCTGCGTCGAGATCTCAAGTATCTCCCTGACCGATACGAACTTAGGCTTTTCATTCTCGATCACGCATGCGTTGGGCGACACCGACATTTCACAATTCGTGAAAGCATAGAGCGCGTCTATGGTCTGATCGGGCGACACCCCGGAATTGAGGTGAATGATGATCTCCACGTGCTCTGCGGTATTGTCGTCGATCTTTCTGATCTTTATCTTTCCCTTGTCGTTGGCAGCAAGGATGGATTCGATAAGGCTACCCGTGGTGGTGCCGAAAGGGACCTCGGTGATCGAAAGCGTTTTCTTGTCGATTTGATTGATCCTGGCCCGTATCCTCACCCTGCCGCCCCTGAGGCCTTCGTTATATTTTGAAAAGTCGGCCATCCCTCCGGTCGGGAAGTCAGGCAATAACTCATAGCTTTTATTTTTCAGGATGTTGATGGATGCATCGATCAGCTCATTGAAGTTATGGGGCAATATCTTGGATGCCAGTCCCACGGCAATGCCTTCCACCCCCTGTGCCAGGAGCAGTGGAAATTTCACCGGAAGGGCCACAGGTTCTTTATTCCTGCCGTCGTAGCTCAGCTTCCAGTTTGTCGTTTTCGGGTTAAAAACCACCTCAGTGGCGAACTTCGAGAGCCGGGCCTCGATGTACCTTGGGGCCGCTGACGAATCCCCCGTCAGGATATTCCCCCAGTTACCCTGTGTTTCAACGAGCAGGTCTTTCTGTCCGAGCTGCACCAGGGCATCCCCGATGGAGGCATCGCCATGGGGATGGTATTTCATGGTATGCCCGATGATGTTGGCAACCTTGTTGAAACGTCCGTCGTCCATGTCCTTCATCGCATGCAATATCCTTCGCTGCACAGGCTTCAGCCCGTCGTGCACGGAAGGTACTGCCCGTTCGAGGATCACATAGGAGGCATAATCAAGAAACCAGTTCTGGTACATCCCCGAAAGCTGGATGGTATGGTATTCGATGCTTTTCGAAGGATCATCATCGTCAGCGCCATCCGCCTGCTCCGGGTCTGCGAGCATGTCCTGGTCCTGTTCTTCATCCCCGACCTGTTCCATATCTTCATCGCGTAGTGGCATGTCTTCTGCTTTTTTCCTGGCCATGAAAATGATTATTTAACCAATTTCGAGATCTCACGGAACTCGTCCGTTCCTGAGTATTTCAATAATTCAAACAATATCGACTCATAGGTGGTGATGATAGCACCCGACTGCCGCATACGTGCCACAGCCATGTGTTTGTCGTTGGGCTTTCTCGACCCGATACAATCTTCAACTACCACAGGCATATACCCCTGGCCTACCAGGTCGTTCACGGTCTGCATCACGCAAACATGCGCTTCAATGCCGGTGATGATCACATACTTTTTGGCCGCCAGTGCCAGGTCTTCGTTAAACCTTGGCTCATTGCAACAGCTGAAGGAGTTTTTTTCGATATGCCTGTATGCGCCAAACAGGTCGCCGATCGCAGGAATGGTTTCCCCAAGGCCCTGCGTATACTGCTGGGTTATGATCATCGGCACGTTGAGGGCAAGCAGCCCTTTGATCAGTATGGTATTGGTTTTAACGAGCATTTCATGATCATGGATAAAGGGAAAGAGTTTGCCCTGTATGTCGATCACTACACCAATGCTGTTTTCCTTTTTAAGTTGCATGGGTATTGTTTTTAAGTACAAATTTCTTAAAGATCCTGCTGCAAAGGTAATAAAAACAAAGCATTTTATTAACATTCAATCGTTCAGAAATGCAATGTATACAAGGATTTTGCTCATTTCCGGAAGAGCCGGAGCAATAACACCTCAAGCAATAAAAAGAAGAGTGCCAGCCATATAAACCATGGCCATAATTCGTTGCCGGATGTGAGCTGCATGATGGCCTGCCCGACAGTTTTCGCTGAGTGGTCAACAATAAAAACCTGCTCATGTCCCTCCCGGTTCACCCATTCCGACAGTTCATCAGGATGAATGATTCCGGGGTCCGACTCCCTGCGGTCGTAATTGAATGAGAGCACTGACTGCCAGCTATTTTCAGGTACTTTCAACGCATAATGTCCGGCAGCGGCAATTCGGCCATAGGTGAAGAGATCGACGCTTTCGCCACTGCGGCGGATACCTGGGATAAACTCAAAGTTTGTCGCGGCATGGCTGATCACGGGGCTCCGGTCGCCATCAAGAGGCATCGACGGAATACTGATAACATCATCTTTTCCGATGGTATAATAGAGTTGCTGCTGCGGCCGGCTCAGCATGGCCATGCGATACATGAGCGGCACCCAGATGGCA
>CAZHYA010000127.1:0-7040 GCA_964536525.1 uncultured Bacteroidales bacterium
AAAGGTCCTTACACCTGGGCAGGTCTTCCCATTTGCCTGACTTCTCATTGTGCCACTGGAACTTCACGATCTTGCCCTTGATGTCGTGGTTGTCGAGCCAGATATGCTGTATGTCGTGGTAGCGGTGCCCGGCCGTATCTTCGGCTGTCAGAAGGAGGATGTAGCGTCCGCTGCCGGCATGAGGGTTGTTGCATGAGGTCGACTTCAGCTTGGGATGGGTATGCGTACCAATGGTGACGCTTTTCCAGCTGTTGACGAGGTTCATCGGCGCCGGCCCCACCCTGTTCCATGGCTGATAGTGGTCGGGGGTAAGATATTCGAGCGGCAGCGGCGACACCATCCCGGCGAAAACGGCGGGGACGGCAGCGTCGGGAGCAGGCTGCGAAGGCTCGCTTCCCGGGGTTGCCACATGGGCATAGCGGATGGCATACTTGCTGATCTTCCTGCCCGGACATTCATAGACATATGCAGAACCATCCATGGTCATGTTGCCGCCGAAAGAACGTTTCGGGAATTCCGGGGCAACTTCAAGGCATAATTCCGCATCGGGGTCGAAAGGATTGGGATTGCCCGGAGCAGGGATGTTGCTCAGGGCCGCCACACCGGCCACCCTGCTGATGTACACGATGGCCTTAAGCAGGGTGAAGGTCTTTTTGCACACTTTGGGAGATCCCGCCCCCCAGGGGTAGACCGTCAACACGACCTCATAGGCATCGTCGGTGAGCGAGGTGGTATCTAGCCTGCCCAGGTGCCCGTTCACCACGGGACTGCTCCCGCTGCCACCACCACCGGGATAATACACTGTGGTTGAAACAGGACTGCCACCCCTGTTGATCCCCAGGGTGTAGTGGCTGAAATAGGATCCCGCAGCGGTGCCCCTCACATCGACATAGAGGATGCCTTCCGTTGCATCCTTTTGTTCCGGCGTACACCCCTCAGGTTCGGTGATCAAGCACTTCAGGCATCGCTGCACGCGCATGAGCCAGACGATCACCGCGATGAGGATCAGCTTAATCAACAGGATGATCCATGAGAAAGTATCTGCCCTCGCCAGCTTCTCCATCTCACCGGCATAAAGCTGCATGATCACCAGTACGACAAGGATGATCAGGACGATCCACTTGATGAAGTGTGCTAAGTCGAAACGCCTTGGCTTCTTGTCAATAAACCCGCGTTCCGTGGATGTTTCTTTTTCCATGGCTTACATATTTAAGTAAATAAAAGGCTTCGTGAAGGTTATCGTTTGGTTTTGCCTGCGGCCGGGAATAGTTCCGTACAATGAAGCCATTATTTCTGACCCTGCTAATGGCACAGCACTATTCTGAGCCGTACAATAAAATTACGGATGAAATGCCCTGTTTTCAAACATTCTCGAAGGTATGTCACAGGCGGTAAGAAAAATGTAATAAGTGGGGTTGAAAACCGAACAGGCGGACTACATCCGGTGGCACGAAACGATTGCCTGGTGCTTAAACAATATTGATATTCAGGCTTTCAATGCTGTTGAAAAGGTCTTTGTTCCTTCTTTTGGCGATCGGTAACTCAATGTTGTCGGACAGGATCAGCTTTTTATGGTTCCTGATCCCGGTGATGTGATTAAGGTTGATGAGGTATGAGTGGTGTATCCGGCAGAAATGCCTGCTCGACAAGGCCGATTCAATATCCTTGAGCAGGCGGGAGGTCATGATCGACCGGTCCTTGCCGATGAATATCCGGGTATACCTGCCGTCGGCCTTACAGTAAAGGATATCCTCCTGCTCAATGACGGTTATATCCCTGAACCCGCGTATGGCGATCTTCATAACACTCAGTATTAATGGCGATGGGCCGTGGATAAGTGGCTGTCAGTGCAATGATATTTTCCCGCCCGAAATAAGGATGCAGTTAGTCCGATGCCGGCTTAACACATCTATTAATTCCGGAACGGCCGAAAAGGTAACCCTCTGATCGGCAGCAATTAACTTACAATAACACTACATTGCCGCAAGCAAGGCATGAGGCTGTCTCAAAGGTTATAACGGGTAAAAAATTCCTGACGGGCGCTTCTACTTCAGCACCATCATCCTGGTCTGTGTTTCTCCGGCGGTTGTCATCCGGCATAAATAAACGCCCGTGCTCATGCCTGCCGCATCCCAGTTCAGGGTATATTCGCCCGGGACATAATCTGCATCGGCCAGCAAGGCCACCTGCTTACCAAGATGGTCATAAACCGCGATGAGGACATGCGTACTTGTATTCACCCTGAACGGGATGGCCGTAACGCCGTTAAAAGGGTTGGGATAATTCGACCCCAGATTTGCAGCAGCATCAGGTTCTGCACCGGGTTTTGAAACATTGAACGCAAAATCCGTACATACGTTGTCGATAGAGAATTCCTGCCCGCCGACCACCACATCGGTCAGCAAACCATCTAAATAAATGATCTCGGCCTGCTGGTAATCCCCCATATTATCGATACTCATGACAAAGCCGGGAGGAAGCGTAGCAGCGGTAATTTCCCCGACAAACAGCGGGTAGACGTTAACGACGAGGTTTTCCTCGCCGCCGTCGTCCCTGAAGTCGAACCTCAGCACGTTCCAGTCGCCGGAGGCCTGAACGTCGAACCTCAGGTTGATGTTGCTGGTCCACATGGCCTGCCCGGTGCCGAAGACGGGATCTCCGTCGATCACCCAGCAGTTGCCAAAGGTCCCGCCTCCGCCGGACCATTCAAAGTATTCCACAAAAACCCCGATATTGTTTTCCATGAAGATCTCCCATCCGGCAGGGTTATGACCGGCGCCGAATTCGGCACCCATGGCCAGCATCTCGAAATCGACACAATCGGATGGATCCTCTATGATGCCGAAACACACATTATCGATGCTGAATTCCTGTCCGCCGATCAGCAGTTGTTCGATCACAGCCTCACCGCCCACGATCACCAGGTGCTGGTAGTCGCCCATATCGGTAATGCCCATGGTAAATCCCGGTGGCAGGATATAATCGGGCAGTTCGCCGGCAAAGACGGGGAAATTGTTCAGGGCGATGTTCTCGTTGCCGCCTTCATCACGGAAGTCGAACGACACCCAGTTGATTCCGGGAACGATTCCGCTGAAATCAAACACCAGATTGATGTTGCTGGTCCACATGGCCTGCCCGGTGCCATAATGGGCGTTGCCATCGATAACCGTGCAGGTACCGAATGTGCCGCCGCCACCAGGCCAGACGAAATAGTCCACTGCCACGGGCACATCATTTTCGGTGAAAATGACTTCTCCGGCGATATTGTGTCCGTCGCCATATTCAGCCCCGAGGGGCAGGAGTTCAAAATCGATGCATTCGGAAGGGTCTTCCACCAGCATGGCACATATATTGTCCAGGTCGAATTCCTGTCCGCCCACCACGAGGCTGACGACAGGCCCGTAGAGCGTTGCCCGCATGTATGCGCCCATATCCGTGATGATCATGGTGATACCCGGGGGCATGGGTGCCATCACCAGCTCACCTGCATAGATAGGTGAACCGTTCACGGAGATGTTCTCATTCCCTCCTGAATCAATAAAATCGAAAACAACCCTGTTGGGCGTATAGCCGATCCCGCTGAAATCGAATCCAAGGTTGATGTTGCTGGTCCACATGGAATTCATGGTACCGAAGGTGGCCGCTCCATCGATCACCGTGGCAGTCCCGAACATCCCACCGCCCCCGGGCCACTCGAAGTATTCAACGGTCACATCAATGTTGTCCTCTGTGAATATCCAGTCGCCCTGGTTGTTGATCCCGTCTCCGTATTGGGTTCCAAGTGTAAGCGCATCGAAGGAGACACAGTGGAACTGGGCCGATAAAAACATGGGTGCCATCAGCCATGTGACGGCAAAAGTTTTTAAATGAAGTTTCATGATCAATCTGGTTTTGGTGAACAAAAATATTTATTGCCCTAAGATACGAACAATAGCATCCTTTTTCGCAAGCCCAAAGATTTATTGAGCGGAAAACACTTTCTAAATTTTAATTTTGAATGTTTAATTTTTAATAAAAAAAAAGATCAGTTCCATACAGAGAAAGTATGATGCCAGCTGCCGTAAACCGCGTACCCCGCGCCACCAGAATCCATCCATTCATTCCGATTCATTTATTCACAAATATTTTTTTGATTTACCGAAATATGTTTATCTTTGCAGCCCCAAAAAGAATGGGATAAGCAACAAAAGCATAAACGAATACATATGGCTAACCACAAATCAGCTTTAAAGAGGATCAGGCAGATCGAAAAGAGAAGGATCCACAACCGTTATTATGGCAAGACCATGAGGAATGCGGTAAGAAGGTTCAGGGCGCTCGACAATAAGAAGGAAGCCGAGGAGATGCTTCCCGGCATCATTTCGCTCATCGACAAAGTCGCCAAGAAGGACATCATCCACAAGAACAAGGCTGCCAACCTCAAGTCGAAACTCACCAGGCTTGTGAATTCCATGTAATTATTTTAATATTTTCTTCATAAGTCTCATCTGAAAAGGTGGGACTTTTTTTATTTTCCGGTATTAATAGTCAGGAGGGAACATGACTGACTATTACAAGAACATACCGATCAGGCTCTGGGCCGAGGATGACCGGCCGAGGGAAAAGCTTATCCGCCAGGGGAAAAGGGCCCTGAGCAATGCCGAATTGATCGCCATTTTGCTGGGATCAGGCAACCGTAACCAAAGCGCTGTTGAATTGTCGAAGCACATTCTCGAAGATTCGGGAGGCAGGCTCAGGGAGTTGTCGCGACTGTCGGTTGCCGACCTTACGAAGCGTAAAGGCATAGGCCCGGTGAAAGCCATCACCCTCATCGCAGCCCTGGAGCTGGCCAACCGTTCCGGTGCGGAAGACAGCATGAACAGGAAAAAGATCTCCTGCAGCCGGGATGTATACACCTTCTTCAAGCCCCTGCTGCAGGATTCGAGCTACGAAGAATTCTGGATATTGCTGCTGAACAGGGGGAATAAGATCCTCAGAAGCATCTGCATCAGCCAGGGCGGCCTCTCAGGTACGGTGGCCGACCCCAAGAAGATCTTCAAATCAGCCCTCGAACAATATGCAGCATCGGTAGTCCTCTGCCACAACCACCCCTCCGGCAACATCAGGCCCAGCGAATCCGACATCCGCCTCACCCAGAAGCTGAAAAAAGCCGGATCCTTCCTCGACCTCCCCGTGATCGACCATATCATCATCGGCGAGAATAATTATTTCAGTTTTGCGGACGAGGGACTGCTGTAACGATAATAACATGTGAGGAAATGAAGACTTTGGGATTGTGGGACGATGGGACTTTGAGATAGGAAAATGAATCAAAACAAAACTCAGCAGGGATGAAAATCAGAAGACATACAGAACTTGAGGTTTATAAAATTGCATTTGAAGCAGCGAACATGATTTTTGAGATCAGCAAAACATTTCCGAAAGAAGAAATGTATTCTCTGACGGATCAGATCAGAAGATCATCAAGATCGGTTTGCACTAATCTCACTGAAGCATTTAGAAGAAGGAGGTACCCAAAATCCTTTGTCTCAAAACTGGTAGATGTGGAAGCGGAGGCTGCGGAAACTCAAACCTGGCTGGATTTCGCATTGAAATGCAAGTATATTCGGGAGAAGGATCATGGGATTCTGGTAGTAAAATATGATCAAATAATTGGAAAATTGGTTATCATGTCGCGGCAACCAGAAAAATGGGCGATTTGATATTGACAGGACCTCAAATTCACTCGTCACCAAGTCTCAAGGTCCCAAAGTCTCACGTTCAAATTTCTAAACCTGATGAAGAATACAGAATTTTGATTTACCTTTGATTTTACAGAAAACAAACGAATGTTAAAACTCCTCACCATCATCGGGGCCAGGCCGCAGATCATCAAGGCTGCGGCGCTTTCGAGGGCGATAGGGACCGATTATGCCGGCCGCATCAGGGAAGTCATTTTGCACACCGGGCAGCACTATGATGAGAACATGTCGCAGGTATTTTTTGATGAGATGGGCATCCCCACTGCCGACTACAACCTCAGCGTAGGCTCCGGCAGCCATGGACGGCAGACGGCGGCGATGATCACAGGCATTGAGGAGGTCATTGAAAAGGAAAAGCCCGGTTTCCTGATCCTCTACGGCGACACCAACTCCACCCTGGCCGGGGCGCTGGCGGCCTTGAAGATGGGCATCCCGATCGCCCACATTGAAGCCGGACTGCGTTCCTTCAACAAGTCGATGCCGGAAGAGATCAACCGCATTACCTGCGACCACTGCTCCACCCTGCTGTTCAGCCCAACCGCCAGCGGAATAGAAAATCTCCGTCGTGAAGGGTTTTCAACAGAAAACCAAACTCCCTACAGCCCCGACCGCCCGGGCGTATTCCATTGCGGTGACGTGATGTACGACAATGCCCTTCATTTTTCGGCCCTGGCTGAGGGCCGGCCGGCGATCATACAAAAACTGGAACTCGACGGCAAGCCTTTCGTGCTGGCTACCATCCATCGCGATCACAACACCGACAACCCGCAACGCCTCATCGCAATCTTCAGTGCCATCAGGCGGCTGGCCGAAGAGCAGGGCACAGATATTGTCATCCCGCTCCACCCGCGCACCAGGAAGATGCTGGCCAAACACCTGCCCGACAGGGAACTGGAGGCCATCGCGGCATTGAAAAAGATCAGGATCATCGACCCTGTATCATTCCTCGACATGACGCTGCTCGAAAAACGTTCTTCACTCATCATGACCGATTCGGGAGGCGTACAGAAAGAATCATATTTCTATCATAAACCCTGCATCATCCTCCGCCCCGAAACCGAATGGGTAGAGATCGTGGAGAACGGCAGCGCCATCATCGCCGATGCCGACGAGGAGAAGATCATGTCGGCCTTCAGGCATTTCACAAAGCACCCGCCCCTCACCTTCCCGCCCATGTACGGCGACGGGAAAGCGGCATGGTTCATCTGCGACAGGCTGCTGGAGACAGGATGCTAGATACCAGATCCCGGATGTCCCGAAAAACCAGAAATCTTCGATTTCATTGTTTTTCGAGGATCC
>CAZHYA010000128.1:0-7025 GCA_964536525.1 uncultured Bacteroidales bacterium
CTTTTCCGGAACCCTGTCCGCGGGCAATGCGCTTCCTGCTCTTTGTAGACCCTTTGGCCGGTTTAAGATTACTTAAATCCATCGTTATCTAGTTTATGCTGTTATTTTTTATCTTCTACTATCTCTATGAGGTGACTTACCTTGTCGATCATTCCCTGTACCTGAGGTGTTAGCACTACCTCGATCGTCTGGTTTATCCTTTTGAACCCAAGGGCTTCCAGTGTCCTTTTCTGTCGCTCGGGCCTCTTGATGGCGCTTCTTACCTGTTTGATCCTGATTTTTTTCATTGCTGATCCAATAATTGCATTAACAGTAAATGATTAGCCGTTGAACACCTTGCCAATATCCACTCCCCTGAGTTCGGCAATGGTATGGGCGTCTCTGAGCCTGACAAGTGCATCTATCGTTGCCTTGACCACCGAGTGCGGGTTTGAAGAGCCCTTCGACTTGGCAAGCACATCCTTGATGCCGACGCTCTCCAGCACGGCGCGCATGGCACCGCCGGCGATAACGCCGGTACCGGGAGCCGCCGGTTTGATGAATACCTGTGCACCGCTGTACTTTCCGGTCTGCTCATGGGGGATGGTGCCCTTAAGCACAGGCACCTTCACCAGGTTCTTCTTGGCATCGTCGATGCCTTTGGCAATGGCAGAAGTAACTTCCTTTGCCTTACCGAGACCATGGCCTACAACACCGTTTTCGTTGCCAACCATCACGATGGCCGAAAAACTGAACGTACGGCCCCCTTTGGTGACTTTAGTAACACGCTGTATGCTTACGAGCCTGTCCTTGAACTCGATCTCGCTTGATTTTACTCTTTTAACATTAACGTTTGCCATAATCTGTTAGAATTTTAGTCCGCCTTCTCTTGCGGCTTCTGCCAATGATTTAATTCGTCCGTGATACAGGTATCCGTTCCTGTCGAAAACGACAGTCTCAATGCCTGCTTCCTTTGCTTTTTCAGCGATCAGCTGTCCGACAAGTTTCGCCTGTTCGATCTTGGGCACTTTTTTGTCGACGATGCCTTTCTCACGCGAGGAGGCTGAAACGAGCGTTTTGCCTTCCGCATCATCGATCAGCTGGGCGTAGATACCCTTGTTGCTCCTGAAAACAGTGAGCCTGGGTGTTTCTGCCGTACCGGGAGTGATCGAGTTGCGGATCCTCATCTTGATCCTGTACCTTCTGTACATCCTTGTGTCTTTTATCTTTTTCATCCTCTCAGGATTTTTTTAAATTTCTAAGCTAAATATTAATCAGTAGCTGCTTTACCTGCTTTCCTCCTGATCTGTTCTCCCTTGAACAGGATCCCTTTACCCTTATACGGCTCAGGCTTGCGGAAAGACCGGATCTTGGCGGCTACCTGTCCGATCAGCTGCTTATCGTGCGATTTAAGCGTGATGGTCGGGTTCTTTCCCCTTTCGGTAACCGTTTCAATTTTTACCTCTTCAGGCAGTTCCAGAAAGATACTGTGCGAATAACCAAGCGAGAGCTCGAGCAACTGCCCCTGAGCCGATGCCTTATAACCTACCCCGACAAGTTCCTGCACAATGGTATATCCTTCAGAAACACCGGTTACCATATTGTTTAACAGCGACCTGGTGAGGCCGTGCTGTGCCTTGTGCTCCTTCGACTCGCTGGGCCTGACAACGGTCAGGGTGCCGTCTTCAATTTTCAGGTCCATATCCTTGTTGACCTGCTGTGTGAGCTCGCCAAGCTTACCTTTTACAGTCACCAGATTGTCGTCGGAGATGCTTATCTCGACACCTTCCGGCACGGTGATGGGTAATTTTCCTATACGTGACATATCAAATACTCCTGTTTTAACTTACGTAACATAATACTTCGCCGCCAATTTTCTCTGTCCTGGCTTCCTTGTCGGTCATCAGGCCCCTGGAAGTTGACAGGATGGCGATGCCAAGCCCGTTAAGCACCCTGGGCAGCTTTTCGGCCCCAACATATTTGCGGAGGCCGGGCTTGCTTACCCGTTCGAGTTTGTTGATGGCCGACTGTTTGGTCACCGGGTGATACTTGAGTGCTATCTTGATGGTGCCCTGCTTGTTGCCTTCTTCCTCAACGAATTTATAATTCAGGATGTAGCCCTTCTCATGCAATATCTTGGTGATGTCTTTCTTGATATTGGATGCGGGGATCTCTACGATCCTGTGGTTTGCCATGACTGCATTCCTGAGCCTGGTCAAATAATCTGCAATTGGATCTGTCATCTCAAATGTTCTTTAATATATTTTACCAGCTGGCTTTCTTGATACCCGGGATGAGGCCCTGTAATGCCATTTCCCTGAAGTTGATACGGGAAACCCCGAATTGCCGCATATACCCTTTGGGCCTTCCGGTAAGGCTGCAACGGTTGTGCAGACGAACAGGAGATGCGTTTTTCGGAAGTTTCTGCAAAGCGGTATAGTCGCCTTTTGCTAAAAGCTCCGCTCTCTTTTCAGCATATTTTGCCACGAGCTTCGCCCTCTTTACTTCACGGGCTTTCATTGATTCTTTAGCCATATTCTAAACGTTTTGATTTTTAAACGGTAACCCAAATTCTTTTAACAAGGCAAATGCTTCCTTATCGGTCTTTGCCGTAGTGACGATGGTGATGTCCATCCCGTTGATGTTGTTCACCTTGTCGATATCGATCTCGGGGAAAATGATCTGCTCGGATACGCCGAAACTGTAATTGCCCCTGCCATCAAATCCTTTGTCGCTGATGCCCCTGAAATCCCTGATACGGGGGATGGCAACAGACACCAGGCGGTCGAGGAATTCATACATCTTGTCACCACGCAGGGTAACCCTCACGCCGATCGGCATCCCTTTACGAACCTTGAAGTTCGAAATATCTTTCTTCGATTTGGTCGACACAGCCCTCTGGCCGGTGATCATTGTCAGTTCATCTATGCCGGTATCGATGATCTTCTTGTCCAGGATAGCTTTGCCGAGTCCCTGGTTTACCGATATCTTCTGGATCCTGGGAACTTCCATGCGGTTCTTGTAGTCGAACTGCTTTACCAAAGCAGGAACGATCTCTTCGAAATACCTGCTCTTAAGTCTTGGTGTGTATTCCATTATTTAATCACCTCCCCTGTTTTTTTTGAATAACGGACCGATTTAGCGGTCTTTTCGTCTTTTCTCTTTCCTATCCTGGCGGGTTTGCCTTTTGAGTCGACCAGCATCAGGTTGGAAATATGGATATAGGCTTCTTTCTTGATGATCCCGCCTTTGGGGTTCTCAGCGTTGGGCTTGGTGTGCTTGCTTACCTTGTTCACACCCTCAACAATGGCTTTGTAAGCCTGCGGGTCGACAAGGAGTATTCTTCCCTGCATGCCTTTTGATTCGCCGGCAATGACCATCACAGTGTCGCCTTTCTTAATATTCAGTTTATTAGCCATCTTTATATAATGTTTAGTCTCTTCTACAGCACCTCGGGCGCCAGTGAAACGATTTTCATGAATTTCTTGTCCCTCAGTTCCCTGGCTACCGGGCCGAAAATACGCGTGCCGATCATTTCACCGGAGGCATTGAGCAGCACCACGGCATTGTCATCGAAACGGATGTATGATCCATCCTGACGTCTGATCTCCTTTTTGGTCCTTACCACCACAGCCTTGATCACACTACCTTTTTTGATGTTGCCTGAAGGGAGCGCATTTTTCACGGTTACCACGATCTGGTCGCCAATGGAGGCATACCTTCTCTTACTTCCTCCAAGGACGCGGATACAGAGCACTTCTTTTGCGCCGCTG
This sequence comes from uncultured Bacteroidales bacterium, assembly GCA_964536525.1. Lineage (GTDB taxonomy): Bacteria > Bacteroidota > Bacteroidia > Bacteroidales > B18-G4 > B18-G4. The sequence goes on from CAZHYA010000128.1 coordinate 3,753, forward strand.
TTATCAGCTACTGATAATCTTGATTCTTGTTGTATCATTTTTACTTGGCTCTTTCAACGATTTCTACTAGCCTCCAGCACTTGTTCTTGCTGATGGGCCTGGTTTCCATGATCCTGACGGTGTCGCCGATGTTGCACTCATTCTTTTCGTCATGTGCGATGAACTTGGTGGTCTTCTTCACAAACTTGCCGTAAATGGGATGTTTTACATTACGGGTGACCTGCACAATGACGGACTTGTCCATCTTGTTGCTCACAATGACACCGGTTCTTTCTTTTCTAAGATTTCTTTCCATCTTATTGATTATTATTGGCTTCTTCTATTTGTCTTTTTCTCAGCTCGGTTTCCATCCTTGCGATGGCCTTCTTATATGATTTGATCTTGTTCGGGTTTTCGAGCGGTGAAACGGCATGGTTAAGCTTGAGCCTGACCAGTTGTTTCTTGTCTTCTTCCAGGCGATCGATCAGTTCCGCAGTGCCCAGTTCTTTGATTACTTCCTGTTTCATTATTGTAGGTATTATTATTCAGTATAGTCTCTTCTTACAACAAATTTGCACTTCACCGGGAGTTTCTGGGCTGCCAGCCTGAGGGCTTCCTTGGCAATGTCGAGGGGCACGCCTTCGGCTTCGAACAGCATACGGCCGGGGCTGACCCTGGCCACAAAGTACTCGGGCGAACCCTTTCCCTTACCCATACGTACTTCCGCAGGCTTCTTGGTAACCGGCTTGTCGGGGAAAATCCTGATCCAGATCTGTCCTTCACGTTTCATATGACGTGTAACAGCCTGACGGGCAGCTTCTATCTGCCGGCCGGTGATCCAGTATTCTTCCAGCGCCTTGATGCCGAATGATCCGAATGCCAGCTGGTTGCCACGGTTGGAGTTTCCCTTCATGCGGCCCTTTTGCTGCTTCCTGTACTTGGTTTTCTTTGGCTGTAACATTTATTTATGCTTTAATATATTATACAAATATTATCTTCTCCTTCCACCCGTGCGACCGGCTTTCCTGGGGGCCTGCTTCTTGGGCCCTTCGCTGAGTGAAGGTACCAGCTCCGGCTTGCCGTAGATCTCACCCTTGCAGATCCACACCTTAATGCCAATCCTGCCATAGGTGGTATGGGCTTCAACCTTGGCGTAGTCGATATCGGCACGCAGGGTGTGCAGGGGGATGCGGCCATCCTTGTACTGCTCGTTACGGGCCATTTCGGCGCCGCCGAGCCTGCCCGAGATCACCACCTTGATGCCTTCGGCGCCAATACGCATGGTCGATGCAATGGAGGTCTTGATGGCACGGCGAAAGGATATCCTGCCTTCGATCTGCTTGGCGATAGAGTTGGCCACGATGCCTGCATCGAGCTCAGGACGCTTGATCTCTGAAATGTTGATCTGTATCTCCTTCTTGGTGAGCTTCTTGAGCTCCTCCTTGAGCTTGTCCACTTCAGCACCTCCCTTACCAATGATGATACCCGGACGTGCGGTGAAAATGGTTACCGTGACCAGCTTCAGTGTGCGCTCGATGATGATCTTGGCAATGCCTGCCTTTGCCAGACGGGCATTCAGGTACTGGCGGATCTTGTGATCTTCAACAAGCTTGTCGCCAAAATCCCTGCCACCGTACCAGTTGGAGTCCCATCCCTTGATGATCCCTAAACGAAGTCCTATTGGATTAGTTTTTTGTCCCATTAATGATATCTTTTATTGTATTTTTTTAGTTTTCTACCATTTCCGTTTTGCTGTCGAGCACCAGGGTGATATGGTTTGAGCGCTTCCTGATGCGGTGTGCCCTGCCCTGGGGTGCCGTACGGATCCGCTTGAGCATCCTCCCGCCATCCACATGGATATCCTTCACAAAGAGATTGCTCTCCTCTATCCTGACGCCTTCATTCTTAGCCTGCCAGTTGGCGATGGCCGAGCGAAGCAGCTTGTGCACCCTGATGGCGGCTTCCTTGGGCGAATGCTCAAGTACGCTGAGTGCCGACATCACATCCATACCCCTGACCAGATCGGCCACAAGTCTCATTTTCCTTGGAGAAGTAGGGCAATTATTAAGCTTTGCAAAGTACTGGCTCTTCCTGGCTTCCTTTAACTGCTCTGCTCGATTTCTTTTTCTAGCTCCCATTATGCTTGTTTTTTGTATTTTCTAATTATCTTCTGCCTTTATCCTTATTGCCGGCATGACCCCTGAACTGACGGGTGGGGGCAAATTCCCCAAGCTTATGCCCGACCATGTTCTCGGTGATGTACACCGGAATGAACTTGTTCCCGTTATGAACGGCGATGGTAAGTCCTACAAAGTCGGGCGAGATCATCGAAGCGCGCGACCATGTCTTGATCACCGACTTCTTGCTGCTCCCGGTCTGGTCCAGGACTTTTTTCTCCAGTTTATAATGTATATAAGGTCCTTTTTTCAACGAACGACTCATGGCGTGATGATATTAATTATTTTTTACGTCTTTCAATAATATACTTGTTGGATTGCTTTTTTCTGGCCCTGGTCTTATAGCCTTTGGCCGGAATGCCCTTCCTCGACCTCGGGTGTCCGCCCGAAGCCCTTCCTTCGCCTCCACCCATTGGATGGTCGACGGGGTTCATGGCAACGCCACGTGTCCTGGGCCTTCTTCCAAGCCAGCGCGACCTGCCTGCCTTTCCGGATTTCTCCAGCTGGTGGTCGACGTTGGAGACCATCCCGATGGTGGCTTTGCAGCTCTGGAGGATCATCCTGGTTTCGCCTGAGGGCAGCTTGATCACGGCAAACTTGCCGTCGCGGGTCATGAACTGGGCATACGAACCGGCACTGCGCGCGAGTTTGGCACCCTGCCCGGGCCTCAGCTCAATGTTATGGATGATCGTACCAAAGGGTATCTCGCTCATGTACATCGTATTCCCGATGTTAGGCGATACCCCCTTGCCCGAAACCACTTCCTGTCCGACTTCAAGGCCATGCGGAGCACTGATATACCTATTTTCGCCTCCGGCATAATACAGAAGGGCGATCCTGGAAGTGCGGTTTGGATCCTACTCTATCGACTTCACCTTGGCGGGGATGTTGTCTTTCTCCCGTTTGAAGTCGATCATCCTGTAACGCTGCTTGTGGCCACCACCCCTGTAACGGACGGTCATTTTACCTTCGCTGTTCCTTCCACCGCTTTGCTTAAGGGGAGCCAGCAGGCTCTTCTCAGGACTGGTAGCAGTGATGTCGTCAAATGCGCTGATGATCTTGAAGCGCTGACTTGGTGTCGTTGGTCTGTATTTCTTTAAAGCCATTTATCTAAATA
>CAZHYA010000129.1:0-7011 GCA_964536525.1 uncultured Bacteroidales bacterium
GGGTGTCCGCATTCCGGGCAGGGTTCAATAACGTCGGTGGGGGTGAACTCATGGCCGCAAGACTCGCATTTCATTATGGCCTGCACTTCCGTGATCTTTATTGCGGCCTGCTCCATAGCGCTGCCTTTTACCGCTTCTTCGAGTGCAAACTGCAGGGCTTCGATCACCACTCCCGACCGGCTGCCGATCTCCAGCTCAACTTCCGAAACCGGGCTTTCCATGCCTTGCGCGTTGTCATCAACGATCTCCACGATGCTCATGGCAATGGAAAGTTCATGCATGTTCTGTTTTTTTTGCAAAAATAAGGATAATGTTCATGATATCCGGAATCACGGTAAAGGATATTGATGATATGCATGCCTGCGATCATGTACATGGTCATGCCGCTGCAAGTGTAAAGGTTTGATCATGAGCGCCGAAATAATTTATTTGATTTCATATCCAAATTATTGTATCTTAGAGATGGAATATTTCCGTGTCATCAACCAACTTATTCAATCCGGAGGAATCCTATGGAAAAAAAAGTATCATTAACGGTGAAATGTCCGAAGTGCGGAAAGTTATTAATGGACGACGCCCACCTGATCAACAACAGGAAGTCCATTAAACTGGTCATTAAAACTTCCGACGGAAAAACAGGCACCATCTGGTTAAGCTCCATTTATGGCGACTATAACTACAGTTCTGAAGCCGCCATTCCGGAAGGCGATGTGGTAAGGTTTATTTGCCCGCATTGCCATGAAGACCTTGCCAGGCCTATTGCCTGTGAAGTATGCAATGCGCCCATCGTTTCCTTTACGTGCAGCATCGGCGGAAAGGTCAGCATCTGTTCGCGCAATGGCTGCCGGAACCACTACGTGGTTTTTGAGAACCTCGATACCGCCGTAAGGAAGTTTTATTCGGAATACGGCTACTGATCCCTCGCCGGAAACGAGGTCGGGCCGCCCTGACGCTTATGATGCCTAATTGTTAATTTATTAACAGATCCTTGGCAGCTGTTCGCCGGCCAGCATATCGATGATCCGGTTTCCTCCCACTGCAGTCCTTAGCCATGCCTTGCCAGGGTGATCTGCCACAACCTTCCCGATAATGCGGCTTTCGCGCCCGAATTCATGCCTGCGCATGGTATCCAGCACTTTGCCGGCTTCCGCCCCGGGCACTATTACGACCACCTTGCCTTCGTTGGCTACATACATGGGGTCGAACCCAAGCAGTTCGCACATCCCCCTGACACCGTCGGATACGGGCAATTCCTCTTCAAATATCTCTATACCGAAATTCCTGCCTCTGCCAAGTTCCGCGATCACGGTTGCCAACCCTCCCCGCGTGGCATCACGCATGAAGCGGACATTGCTGCAAGAATCAAGGATTGATGAGATCAGGTGGTTCAGCGAGGCACAGTCGGAGAGGAGCGGGGCCGAAAGTTGGAGTTCATTCCTGGCGCTCATGATGGCCATGCCATGATCGCCGATGCTGCCGTTGATGAGGATGCTGTCGCCGGGCACAAGCTGCAGGCCTTCGCTGATGTGCTGATATTCTCCTTTCAATGTGCCGATGCCGGTGGTGGTGATGAACACCTTATCGCAATGGCCCTTGTTCACCACCTTCGTGTCGCCGGTAACGATGCTTACGCCGGCCTTGTTGGCCTCTTCTGCCATCGACCTTACGATGACCTCCAGGTCCTTCAGGGGCAGGCCTTCTTCGATGATGAAGGCGGCACTGATATAGCGCGGGCAAGCCCCTGAAACGGCAAGGTCGTTCACCGTGCCGCAAATGGCCAGCTTGCCGATATCCCCTCCGGGGAAAAAGATCGGGTCAACGACAAAGGCATCGGTGGTAAAGGCAAGGTGGCCGGCCGGCACCTCAAGCAGGGCCGAATCGGTTTGCCGGTCAAGCTCAGGGTTGCTGAAATAACTGACAAATAAATTCTCGATCAGATCATGGGTCAGCTTGCCGCCGCTCCCATGCCCCAGCAATATTCTTTTATTTAAATCATTCATAGATATGATTCCTTTCCCCCGTACCTGTGCCATGCGTGGCAAGCCCCTTCATTCGATACCATGCACGCACCCGCCGGGTCTTCGGGTGTGCAGATCCTGCCAAACAACTTACAGTCGCCGGGGGTCTTCAGTCCCTTGAGTATCTCTCCGCAGATGCATCCCCTGTCCTCCCTGGTCTCTTCAACGGTAACGGGGATGGCGGATACCGCATCCAGATGGCGGTAGGCCTCTTTTAGCTTCAACCCGCTGCCGGTAAGGATACCCAGTCCCCGCCACCAGTCGTCGCAGGGTTCGAATACTTCCTGAACCAGGGCCTGCGCCTTCCGGTTCCCCTCACGGAGAACGGCCCTGCGGTATTGTATCTCCAGGGCAGGTGCATCGTTTTCCATCTGCCTGGTGAGCATAAGGATCGACTGCATCAGGTCCACAGGCTCAAAGCCCGACACCACGCACCCGAGCCCGTATTTTGAAGGGATATCATCAAAGATGGAGGTGCCGGTGATGGCGCTTACATGGCCGGGGGCGATGTAGCCGTCGATCTTCACGCCTTCGTCGATGAGGGCCGTCATCGCCGGGGGCATCACCTTGTGTGAACTGTACAGATAAAAGTTCTTCAGGCCCATCTTGCCGGCATTTACCACCCCTGCAGCGCTGGAGGGGGTGGTGGTCTCGAAACCTACGCCAAGGAAAATCACCTTCTTCAGCGGATTTTGCCTGGCAATATCCAGCGCATCGAGCACGGAATATACGATCCTGATGTTATGGCCCCTGCCACGCTCTGCATCCAGCGAGCTGCTCGAGCCTGGTACCCTGATCAGGTCGCCGTAGGTGGTGATGATCACATCGTCAAGCCTGGCATAGGCAATGGCCGTGTCGATGTATTTGCGGTCGGTTACACATACCGGACAGCCGGGGCCCGAAAGCAATTCGATGTTCTCAGGCAATAGCGACGGGATACCGAACTTCCGGATGGCCATGGTATGGCCACCGCAAACCTCCATAAATCGCAATGGACGTGTGGAGATGCGCCGGACCTCTTCTGCCAGCCTCATCACAAGGTCCTTGTTGCGGTATTCGTCGATGTATTTGATCATGGGTGATGGGTTCTGGGTTCTGGGTAATGGGTTCTGGGGTCTGGGTTCTGGGGTCTGGGTGCAGGGTGCAGGGTATTTCGCAGTTCAAAGTTCAAAGTTCAGATTTCAGATTTCTTAAACGATCCTTTCCCCGCTCTCCTTCTCCTCCTCGTCGAGCTTGCGGTTCAGTTCCTCGAATTCGCCGAATACCCTGAGGGTTTCCTCTGCCTCTTCCGGACCGATCTTCTGTATGGCAAAGCCGGTGTGGAGGAGGATATAATCGCCCACGGCAACATCGTCGAGCAACTGCAGGCTGGCCCTGTAGTTGACCCCGCCCACGCTCACCATGGCCATATCATCTTCGATCGAATCTACCCTTGCAGGAATACTTAAACACATAGCGCGACAATATTATAACAATAGTTATTAAAATAATTGGTTTCCAGATTCCGGATACCAGATCCCGGATACCGGATCCTTGAGCCTGGATCTTCGTGCTGCAGCAATGACCAGTTGCCCCAACGCGATCCCGCCGTCGTTGGCCGGAATCCCCTTAGGGGTGAAGCATTCGAAACCTCTTTGCCTGAGGCCCTTTTCGACATTTTCCATCAAATATTTGTTCTGGAAGCTGCCTCCTGACAACACCACTCTCCTGATGCCCGACTCACCGGCGATCTTGGTAACAGCGGCAAAAATAACATTAATCATCGAATTATGGAACCTGGCAGCCATTTGGGGTATGCCGGTGCCTGCCAGCACATCATCGCACAGGCCCCTGATGATGGGCCCGGCGTCGACCGTGCTGCCTATACTGAAGGGATATGACCCTTTCTCGTCCTTGTCGATGGCGCCTTCGAGCCTCATGGGGGCTTCGGCATGAAATGAAGATATGCTGCACAGCCCGGTGATGGCGCTGGCGGCGTCGAATAGCCTGCCTGCGCTGGAAGTGAGCGGGGCATTGATCCCCGATTCCATGGCCTTCACCACGATGTCGATCTTCCTGCCGGGTATTTCTCTGAGGAATGGCAGGCCGAGTCCGGTGAATGACTTTCCGTAGTGCTTGAACAGGTAAGAAACCGCCATGCGCCACGGTTCCTTCGTGGCCATGTCGCCTCCGGGCATGGGCAGGTAGTCGAGGTGGCACTTCCGCTCAAAGTCGAGCAGGTCGCAAAGCAGGAATTCTCCTCCCCAGATGTGGCCGTCGCTGCCCAGGCCCACCCCGTCGAAGCTGATGCCGATCACCTTTTCATCAAGGCCATATTCAGCCATGCAGGAAGCGATGTGTGCATGATGATGCTGGACAGCCGTGACAGGAAGCCCCGATTCCAGGGCATAACGGCTCGAAAGGTAGTCGGGATGCAGGTCGTGCGCCATAAGGGTGGCTTCCATCCTGAACAATTTTGAGAACCTCAGGGCCGACTCGGTGAAGAACTCGAGGGTCTCTGCATTTTTAAGGTCGCCGATATGCTGGCTCAGGATGGCCTGCTGCCCCTTGCCGATGCAGAAACAATTTACCAGTTCCGCTCCGCAGGCGAAGATGCCGTCGACGTCGAAGGGCAGGTCAACGGGCCGTGGCACCCAGGAGCGCGAACGGCGTATGAGCCTGGGTTGCCCGCTTACCACCCTCACCACGGAGTCGTCGGCCCTGTTATGGATGTCGCGGTTGTTGAGGAGGACGGCATCCGCTATCGGGCCCAGCACCCTGAGGGCTTCGTCGTTGCCGATGATGATGGGCTCATCAGAAATGTTGCCGCTCGTAAGCACGATCACATCCTGCCTGAGATGTTCGAACAGCAGGTAGTGGAACGGGAGATAGGGCAGCATGCCTCCTATGGTGCCAAAGCCCATACTCACTCCCCCTGCCAGTTTTTTTCTCGACTCCATTAAGGTGACGGGCCGTTGCCATCCGGTCAGGATTTTCTTCTCATCATCATCGATAAAAGCGTACTTTTCAGCGGCTTCAAGATCTTTAAACATCACCGCGAACGGCTTGCCGTCGCGGTTTTTGGCTGCACGGAGCCTGTCAACGGCCGCTTCGTTGCCTGCATCGCAGGCCAGGTGGAACCCGCCCAGACCCTTCATGGCTACAATGCCCCCTTCATCGATGATCCGGGAGGTTGTTTCCAGTATCGTCCTGATATCGCTGATGATCCCGCTCCCGCGGTGAAGCGTGTAAACCGGTCCGCAATTGTTGCAGGCTACCGGCTGGGCGTGGAACCTCCGGTCGAGGATGTCGTCGTATTCGGCCCTGCATTTGCTGCACATGGGAAAATCCTTCATGGTTGTCATGGGCCTGTCGTATGGCAGGTCGCGGATGATGGTGAAACGGGGTCCGCAGTTCGTACAGTTGATGAAAGGGTAGGAGAGGCGGTGGGGCTGGCGCTTCATGTCGGCCAGGCAGGCTTCACACACGGCTATGTCGGGACTCACCTCGGTGATCTCTTCCGACGAATCGTCACTTTTGATGATGACAAATTCTCCGAAGCCTTCAGGGCTCGCCCCGGCAATTGCAATACCAGTGATGTTGGAGGCCTCGGGAGCCTCTTCACGGATGGCTGCCAGAAAGGAAAGTATCGCGCTTTCGTCGCCCTCAACATGGACCTTCACGCCCTCGTTGCTGTTCCCGACCCAGCCATGGAGCCCGTATCGTGTGGCGACACGGTAAATGAACGGCCGGAAGCCGACTCCCTGTACCAGTCCCTTGATGCCGATGTGCTTTGCCGTTGTCATGTCCCCTGCGACAGCTTAATTAAATTTTTGGCAAAAATAGGCTTTTATTGCGTGCACGGGGTGCCTTTACGGTCGTGCATGCTTTGGTTTTTGACCACGGCCAGTGATAGGGTCGCTCCTCAAAGCCGGGTTGGAAAAATCCGGTTCATGGGTTCAGTTAAGGATGAAAGTTTAATTTTGTGCAGACCAAAAACGGCACAATATGGAAAAATGCCTGCCTGTGAACACGGTGGTCCGTCTGAGCCGGTACCGCCGGCTGCTGGAAAAATACCGGTACATGGATGAACCGTATATCTTTTCGCACGACCTGGCGCGCATGCTGGGGCTCAAGGCCGTGAAGGTGCGCCATGACCTCATGCTGCTCGGTATCTCGGGCGACAGGCGTATGGGGTACAGCGTCAATACCCTCCTGGAGAAAATTGCTGAAACCATACAGCGCCCCGGACAAAAAGTTATCCTGGTCGGGCTCGGAAGGCTGGGAATGTCGCTTGCAGCCTACCTGAGAGACGCAGGTGCCGGCATCACGATCGCTGCGGCATTTGATATCGACCCGGCCAAGCTGAACCGGAGCTGTGAAGGGATCCCCTGCTACGGCATCCAGGAATTGACGGCATATATCCGTGAAAACGATGCAAAGATCGCGATCCTCGCCATACCGCCGGAAGATGTTGCCGACATCCTTCCGCTGTTGCTCGACGCAGGCATCAGGGGGATACTGAATTATACCTCCGAACACATCCATGTTCCTGAAAATGTATTTGTGCGCAATGTCGACATGGTCTCCTTCCTCGAGGAGATCGCATATTTCATTTGTTAGTTTCTGCGATCAAATATTGAGTACATGCATTTCAGTTTGTTTTTAATTTGAAATCATTCTAAATTTTCCGGTTGGGTTGCCCTTTCGGAAAATCGGACTATTTTTGCGTTGTTAATTGTTTAACAAGAAGATACTAAACCAAAAACGCATCATTAAAGTGTTCATTTTATGAAAGATAAAGTTCAAAGCATCATCAGGAAATACCAGGATGACAAAACCCGTTTGATGGATATCCTTTTAGACATCCAGGCGGAATACAATTGTATCCCGGGCGAGGCCATCGAAACCATTGCCGTACAATTGAATATGTCGAAGGTTGATGTGAAGCAGACTTTGTGGAACCCCAGCCCTTGGGAACACGAAGGACGACACCATGAAGACCTCCACTCGA
>CAZHYA010000130.1:0-4079 GCA_964536525.1 uncultured Bacteroidales bacterium
CCTACAACGTTCTTGTGATCGCTGCCGACATCAGGCCCATCGGCCAGATCGCATACACCCCTGCCCCGGACATCATCCATGAGGCAGCCGGGCATGCACCCATCATCGCCGACCCTGAATACGCATCTTACCTTCGCCTTTTCGGTCAGATCGGCAGCAAAGCCTTCTCCTCTGCCGCCGATTATGCGCTCTATGAGGCCATCAGGCACCTCTCGATCCTTAAAACCGACCCTTACACCCCTGCGGATAAGATAGCCCTGGCAGAGAAGCGGCTTGCCGAACAGGAGGCCGGGCTGGGTGAGCCGTCAGAGATGTCGCTGATCCGCAACCTGCACTGGTGGACGGTTGAATATGGATTGATCGGCGACCTGCAAAGCCCCGGGATCTATGGTGCAGGGCTGCTCTCATCGATCGGGGAGAGTCAGCGTGCACTGAAGGAAGATGTCAGGAAGATACCCTACGACATCGATGCGGTCAATTATGGTTTCGACATCACCAACATGCAGCCACAGCTCTTTGTCACTCCTGATTTTGCACATCTGACAAAGGTTCTGAAGCAGTTCGAAGAAAGAATGGCCATCAGGAGGGGCGGGCTCTACGGCATCCGCACGGCCATCGGCTCCGCGAACCATGCTACCTGTGTTTTCAGCTCAGGCCTGCAGGTGTCGGGCATCTTCAGCAGTGTTATCGAAGCGGATGGACAGCCGGCATACCTCAGGACAGACGGTCCTACAACGCTCAATTATCGTGGAAAACAGCTCAGGGGGCATGGCAAGGACGCTCATGCCGATGGCTTTGGTTCCCCGGTGGGGATCATCGAAGGGATCGATCTCCCCCCGGAAGAATTATCAGAGATCGACCTGCAGCGGTACGGGATCATAAAAGGGAAAAAGGCCCGCCTTTCCTTCAGGTCAGGGGTGGTGGTTGAGGGAACCCTCATGCACGCACATTTCGAGCAGGGGAAGCTGCTGCTGTTATCTTTCACCGGATGCACGGTCAGGTTTGCCGGACAGGTATTGTTCGAACCCTCCTGGGGCGTTTACGACATGGCCGTGGGCAGCAACATTGTTTCATGCTTCAGCGGTCCGGCCGACCCGGCAGCTTATGGCTTGCGCTTTCCCGTACCTGAAGAGAAGACCCATAAGATCGTTCATACCGAAGAGCAGCTACGCTTGTTCGAACTTTATCAACAGGTGAGGGATATCAGGGAAGGCAGGGCGGAAGGCGGAAGGCTCAGGGATATCATCGACAGGGTTGCCACCGACCACCCCGACGACTGGCTCCTGACAGTGGAGATAGCGGAAATTGCAAGCATGAGCGGCAACGACAACGTGCTGGATGAAGCCACCCGGCATCTCAGGCATCTGAAGGAAATCCATCCGGAGATCGCCCATCTCATCGACAATGAAGTAAAAACCTAATCCGCGTCGGCCCCGATGATGGCCACACAGAGCGCTTCCCTGATGCGGCCTTCCGCAATGAGTTTTTTTGCCAGCCTGTGCAGTTCCGTTTCAGCATCCTGTTCAGCCTCGAGGATATGCTTTACCTCGGGCATCGTCATGGTATCCTTCAATTCCTGTTCTTCGGGCAGGTTTTCCATGTTGGCCAACCTTCCAAGGTCGTTGCCGGTGAGTATTTTGCTCAGCCTGACGCCCACCGGCAACTGGTCGATCCCGATTCCCGGTTTCCTGAGGGGTTTTGCCACATCAAAGATTGCATTGCCAAAGGCCTCGCAGTAATGTTCATCGCCCATCCGGCCTACGAGCCGTATCCTGTCGGGGTCGATCAGGCCCCTGTCGTCGAGTACGGCATCGTCGACATGCATCATCAGGATCTCGCAAATAACCAGGTTGCCGGCACCGCCCTGGTCGCCGGTCTCGATGACCTGACGCACACGGCATTCGAATTGCACGGGCGACTCCTTCACGCGGAAAGGCTTAACTTTTACCGAAGGAAGCATGGTGAGGCCCGACTTCAGGAATTCATTGACGCCTTCGGCGTATTCGGTGCTCGCCAGGCTCGCCTGCCAGACAATATCGCGGGTCACCACATTGATGACGACTTCGGGCACCTCCTTCACATTCTGGTAGGTATGTTTGGTGGTGTTGTCCCTTCCCCGCCTCGAAGGCGAAAAGATCAGCGTGGTGGGGTTGACGCCGAAGACATTGAAAAAGCTGAATGGCGAAAGGTTTGGCTTTCCGTGGCGGTCGAGGGTGCTGGCAAGGGCGATGGGCCTGGGGGCCACAGCGCCAAGGATAAGCTGGTGCAAGCCGGGCACGTTTGTTTTGGCGGGATCTATCTGCATATCATGAAATTAAAAATCGATGGCCGGGAGGATGGTGGCTGACGAATCACCAAAGCCTATCCTCACATGTTCATTTTCGGCGTATGCCCGCATAATGACGCGGTCGTTGTCGAGCAGGAAGGTACGCAGGCTGCCGTCATCGAGCTTCAGCGGCCTGGTACCTTTCCAGGCCAGCTCGAGCATGGAGCCGTAGGAACCGGGGTCGGGGCCGCTGATGGTGCCGCTGGCGTACATATCGCCGGTGTTGATGTTGCATCCGTTAACCGTATGGTGGGCAAGCTGCTGCGCCATGTTCCAGTACATATGCCTGAAGTTGGAACGGCAGATAAGGTTTTCGTTGCCGCCCGCAGGCCTGAGGTACACTTCGAGCCGGATATCGAAGCCCTTCTTTCCCTGGTACTGCAGGTAAGGAAGCACCTGTGGTTCCTGCAGCGGGCCGGCCACCCTGAAAGGCTCCAGGGCCTCGAGGGTCACGATCCAGGGTGAGATGACCGAGCCGAAGTTCTTGCCCAGGAACGGTCCAAGGGGCACGTACTCCCATTTCTGGATATCCCTTGCCGACAGGTCGTTGAAGATGACCATGCCGAAGATGTGTTCCTCTGCCCGGTCCACGGGAATGCGCTCGCCAAGGGCTGTGCCGCCCGTCGTAACAAAGGCCATTTCCAACTCAAAATCCACCTGTTTGCTCGGCCCGAACACGGGCCTCGCAGCATCAGCGGGCAAGGTCTGTCCCTGCGGGCGGTGGATGTCGGTTCCCGAAACCACGATGGAGGAACTCCGGCCGTGGTATCCCACAGGGATATGCTTCCAGTTCGGCAGCAGGGCATTGGCAGGGTCACGAAACATGATGCCCACATTGGTGGCATGTTCAATGCTTGAATAGAAGTCGGTATAATCGCCTGCCTCCACCGGCATCATCATCTCTGCCTCACCCGCATCGAAAAGGGCAAGGCTGCAGGCCTCCTTATCCCCTTTAAGCTCGTCGCAACCCTCACTGAAAAGTTCGGCCAGCCTGTTCCTTACGGCTGAGGTGACAGGCTTTCCCAGGTCGATGAAACCATTAAGCACCGTGGAATAGAAAACGCTGAGGTCAGGAATATCGAGGAGGTCGAAAAACCCGAAATCGGCAAGCACCGAAAGATCGACCACCGTATCGCCAATACGGGTTGCAGGAACAGGCTCCTTCCCTTTGGTCCTGATCACGCCAAAAGGGATATTCTGTATGGGAAAATCAGAACCCTCCGGCACCCGCAGCCAGCTTTTCAATGTAGGATCGTTCGCATTAACCATCTTAAAAAATATTATAGGTCAACTTTTTCGAATACTGTATTTTGTATTTTGTATATTGTATATTGTATATTACAACGTCCCTCTCCGCTGCTGTTCGCGCTCTATCGATTCGAACAGCGCCTTGAAGTTGCCCTTGCCAAACGATATGGCCCCTTTCCGTTGTATGATCTCATAAAATACCGTTGGCCGGTCTTCGACAGGTTTGGTGAAGATCTGCAAAAGATATCCCTCGTCATCGCGGTCGACAAGGATGCCAAGCGTCTGCAGCGCCTGCAGCGCTTCATCGATCTTCCCTACCCTGTCGGACACCGTATCGTAATAGCTTGCAGGCACGTAAAGAAACTCCACCCCCCTCCTTTTCAGTTCGCCCACGGTATGGATGATGTCGTCGGTGGCCATGGCCACATGCTGCACTCCGGCGCCACGGTAAAAGTTGATATACTCCTCTATCTGCGACATCTTCCTTCCTTCGGCGGGCTCGGTG
>CAZHYA010000130.1:4089-5589 GCA_964536525.1 uncultured Bacteroidales bacterium
GGAACTTGATACGGCCGTTGCCGTTCGACATCACCTTGCTCATGAGAGCAGTATATTCAGTTGAAATATCCTTATCGTCGAAGGAGATGAGTTGTTTGAACCCCATCACCTCCTCATAGAACTTCGCCCATTTGTTCATCTCCCCCCAGCCGACATTGCCCACCATATGGTCGACATATTTCAGCCCGACAGGACCGGGTTTGTATGCGGGATCCCATTTTTCGAAGCCGGGCAGGAAAGGGCCTGTGTAATTTTTGCGTTCCACGAAGATGTGCACCGTTTCGCCATAGGTATGTATTCCGGCCATGACCACTTCGCCATGTTCATCTTTCCTGGTGATCGGTTCAAAATACGATTTGGCGCCCCTGCCCGTTGTTTCCTTCCACGACCTCGCGGCATCATCCACCCAGAGGGCCACCACCTTTACACCGTCGCCGTGCTCCTTCACGTGGTCGGCCACCGGTGAATCAGGTACCAGGGCGGTGGTAAAAACGAACCGGATCTTATCCTGCACCAGCACATAGGAGGTCTTCTCCTTGTCGCCTGTTTCCAGACCGCTGTAGGCCAGCGGCTGAAATCCGAAAGCACTCTGGTAGTAGTATGCCACCTGCTTGGCATTTCCTACATAGAACTCTACATAGTCGGTTCCGTTGATAGGTAAAAAATCTTCACTCATTTCTTTAGGGGTTAGTGTTTATGTTTACTTGTTGAGCCAGCTGAGATAGTATTCCTGATCCTCAATGTCCATTGCAGCCCTGGTAAGCTTCAAGGGTTTGAATGTATCGATCATGACAGCCAGCTCATTGGTTCCTTTTTTTCCGATGCTTTTTTCGACAGCTCCCGGGTGAGGCCCGTGAGGCAGTCCGGTTGGATGCAGGGTCAGCTGTCCGCGTTCCACATGCTTCCTGCTCATGAACTCCCCGTCGACATAATAGAGCACTTCGTCGCTGTCGATGTTGCTGTGGTTATAGGGTGCAGGAATGGCTTCGGGATGATAGTCGTACAGCCTGGGCACGAAGGCGCACATCACATAGTTACGGCCTTCGAAGGTCTGGTGCACGGGCGGCGGCTGGTGCACACGGCCCGTGATGGGCTCAAAGTCGTGTATTGACAGTGCATAGGGAAAGTGGTATCCGTCCCAACCCACCAGGTCGAAAGGGTGCGTGGCATAATGGTATGGAAATATCATGTGGTCGCGCTTGATATAGACCAGAAAATCGCCGGTTTCATCGTGTGATTCGAGCCTGCCGGGAGGCCGGATGTCGCGTTCGCAGAAGGGTGAATGCTCCATGAGCTGCCCGTACTTGCTCAGGTAACGGTCGGGGAAGGTGATGTGCGAATACGATTCAACGATCAGCAGCCTGTTGGCCGAAGTGCCGAACGTCAACTGGTAGGTGGTGCCCCGGGGGATCACGAGGTAGTACCCCGGCCCGAAATAGAAGAGCCCGTACATGCTCTCCAGCACCCACTCACCATAGTGGACAACGATAATATCATCGC
>CAZHYA010000130.1:5599-5930 GCA_964536525.1 uncultured Bacteroidales bacterium
AGTCGTTCATCGACCCTGATGGCGCTGCGACGATGATCGACAGGTCGTCGTTGAACATGATGGTCTTCCTGCTCTTCAGGTAGTCATCCTCAGGCTTTACGGCAAATCCCTGGAAACTCCTGTGCCGGAGGTTATGCTCCACCACGGCTTCCGGCGCCACGGAATAGGGTTCACCGATCGACAGCACCATCGTGGGAGCATATTGGTGGTAAACCAGGGAGTAATGATTCGAAAATCCTTCGGTCGAAACCAGTTGTTCGGCATACAGGGTTCCGTCAGGTTTCCTGAACCGGGTATGCCGCTTTTGCGGGATATTTCCCAATTGATGATA
>CAZHYA010000130.1:5940-6989 GCA_964536525.1 uncultured Bacteroidales bacterium
GACGCATATCCGGCGGGGAGCGTCACCGATTACGAGGGTGCGGCGTCGGGCTCGATCCGGGTGGTACGCGGCGGCTACTGGGGCGGCTACGCCCAGGGCTGCCGGTCGGCCGGTCGGATCAGCTTTACGCCCGCCTTCCGCGACTACGGCCTGGGCTTCCGCCTCGCGTTCATGCTATCAAAACACTAAGATAAGGCATTCCGTTCCAACCTGCCATGCTTTCAAAGGAAAAACCTGAAGCGGCTGTTTGGATATCAGCCAGGTTGAATGGCACAGTTGCCCTCAACAGGCCACATGAAAGTTAAACATTTTTTATGAATGATTGTTCAGTGCAAACCCCTTGCCTGGTCCTATTCGATGCCGGAAAAATGCTTCATGAACTGCACCCGCTCAAAGGCTGCAGGATTTTCTATCTCCTTGATGCTCATCCTGCCGTTAAAATCCTTCAGCGAACTGAAGTTATGCTTATCCATCCAGGCCTCCAGCTCATTGAGCATGGTGGTGATATGCCCGAATCCGTTTTTGTACAGGACGGAGACCACCTGCGTCGCCCTGGCGCCGGCGAGCAATTGCTTGATCACGGCCGCCCCGCTGTGGATTCCGGTCGAGGCTGCAATATCGCAATGCAGACGACTCGAGACCATGGCCACCCAGCGGAGGGAAATGGAGAGTTCGTCGGGGTGGCTAAACACATTGGTAGCGGTAACCTTGAGATTGTCAATGTCAATGTCGGGAGAGAAGAACCTGTTGAAGAGCACCATGCCGTTTATGCCGGTCCATGAAAGCTTCAGGGCCGTGTTGGCCAGTCCCGAGAAATAATAGCTTATCTTGACGGCTATGGGTATGGATACCTGTTTCCTGATGCTTTGGATGATCTCGAAATATTCGTTTTCATTCCTGGCAGCATCATTTTTAGGGTCGGACGGGAGGATGAAGATGTTGAGTTCGATCCCGTCGGCACCGGCATCCTGTATACTTGTGGCAAAGGATATCCAGTCGGAAGCCGATATGCAGTTGAGGCTGGCGATCACCGGGATCTTCGCGGCAG
This sequence comes from uncultured Bacteroidales bacterium, assembly GCA_964536525.1. GTDB lineage: Bacteria > Bacteroidota > Bacteroidia > Bacteroidales > B18-G4 > B18-G4. The sequence continues at coordinate 6,989 of CAZHYA010000130.1, forward strand.
C
>CAZHYA010000131.1:0-6952 GCA_964536525.1 uncultured Bacteroidales bacterium
ATCCCCAACAGCACAAAATATCCCCATTCCCACTCCAGTTCCGGCATATTTTTGAAATTCATCCCGTAAACGCCGGCCATGAAAGTGAGCGGAATGAAAATGGCCGCCATGATGGTGAGGGTGGTCATGACCTGGTTCATCCGATGTCCCTGCATCGAGAAGAAAAGGTTTTCAGCAGAGTCGAGCCGCAGTTCCATGGCATCAATGCTTTCAAGTAGAAACAAGCAATTGTCCTTAAGATCGAAAAAATATTTGAGCTGTTCGCTTTTAATGACTGATGAGGTTTCCTTCTCAATGCTGTTCAGGGCATCGCGGAGGGCAGCAATATTCCTTCTGATCTTCAGCAATTTGCGCTTATAGGATTCGATACTGTTGATGATGGAAGGATCGGCTCCACGGGATTTCAGGGGATCGGCCTCCGCCCTGATCTCCTCTTCCAGCATTTCGACGGTGGTATAATAGTTTTCGATGATCCCTTCGATCAGGAGAAAAAGAAGAAAATCAGGCCCTTTCTGGCGAACAAGCCCGTTGTTATTCCGTATTCGCGTACGGACATGTTCGAAATGATCGCCTTTCCTCTCCTGGAAAGAATAGAGGCTGTCGTGGCCCACGATAAAACTGATCTGCTCGATATCCAGATCCAGGTTTGATGAAGGCAATATTGATTTTATCGAAAAGAAAATATAGTCCCCGAGGTCCTGCAGTTTTGTGCGCTGGTTGGTGTCGAGGATGTCCTGTTCGATAAACCGTGGCATGCCGATGCCCGTGCAAATCCTGTCGACAAGGTCCACCTCATGTATCCCGTGTACGTTGAGCCAGGTCACCATGCCGGCATGTTTCCCCTGACGTAATTTTTCGATGGTGAATTCAGTATCTTCCGAATAAGCTTCATTGTTATATGCAAATAACTGCATCTCGGGATTTTCGAGATACTGATGGCCGATAAACTCAAGCTTTTGCGGGTTGACGACCCTAAGCGTTCTCCTTTTCCTTATTTTCATGCAAGTCTTTTTTATACACCACCGTCCGGTAAGGGAACGGGATCTCAATGCCTTCCCTGTCGAAGCGCTGCTTGACCGATTTGAGCAGATCCGTCATCAGGATAAATCCGTTGTCATTTCCATCGGTCCAGATATAGGCCTTCAGTTCCACTGCAAAATCCGACAGCCCGATAACCCTGACGGAAATGTCCTCCGCGTTTTCATTTTTTTCAGCTTCAGTCCGGTTATCGACAAACAATGGATGTTTTCGGGCTTCATCCCTGATGATCCCGATGGCCCTGTCGATATCAGAATCGTAGCTGATGCTGAACACCAGGTGGTTTCTGATCATGTTGTCGGTGAGGTTGCTGTTGATGATGGTGTCGTCGCTGATGATGCTGTTGGGGATCAGCACCCTGCGGTTCTCGTAGTTCCGGATCACGGTGTGCCGCAGTGTGACTTCCTCCACCACACCCTTGAGGTTCTGCCCGAACTCGATGGTATCGCCGACCCTGAAGGGTTTGAACATCAGGATAAACAACCCGCTGATAATGTTGGAGAATGCCTTTTGTGAAGCAAACCCGATGATGGCGGCCAGGATCCCGGCACCGGCAAACAAGGCGGTACCGAAAGCCCGAAGGGATGGGATACTGTAAAAAATAACGATGACGGCAATGGTGTAGATGAGAAAGCTCACCGAATTCTTCACAAATGAAAAGTTTGTCGGGTCGGCCATCAGCCGGGCCGAATACTTCCTGATGAAATGGTTCAGGAACTGGCGCACGAGCGTCGAAAGGATGACGGCACCAACGGTCACGCCACCAACGGTCACGCCATACCTGATGTATTCATTTTCAATAAAATCCAGTAACATAGCGTAAAGATAGTCAATATCCGAGCAGGTATGCAAATATGAGGGGGGCCACGATGGTGGCATCAGACTCGATGATGAATTTGGGGGTGTCGACAGCCAGCTTGCCCCAGGTGATCTTTTCATTTGGAACGGCTCCGGAATAGGACCCGTAGCTGGTGGTTGAGTCGCTGATCTGGCAAAAATAGGACCATACAGGGATGTCGGTAAGCTGGAGGTCCTGGTGCAACATGGGCACCACGCAGATGGGAAAGTCGCCGGCGATGCCTCCCCCGATCTGGAAGAATCCTACGCCGCCGCTGCCATTTTTGCGGTACCAGTCGGCCAGAAAGATCATATATTCAATCCCTGACCTGATCACTTCAGGCCGCGTGTCCTTCTGGATGCAATGGGCAGCAAAGAAGTTGCCGCAGGTAGAGTCTTCCCATCCCGGGACGATGATCGGCAGGTTCTTCTCTGCCGCTGCGAGCAGCCATGAGTTCCGGGGGTCTGTATCGTATTCCTTCTCCAGTTCGCCGCTCAGCAGGATCTCGTAAAAGACCTCGTGGGGAAAATATCGCTGGTTTTCCCTGGCTGCTCTCTTCCATATCCGTACAAGTGATTCTTCTATCCTGCGCATGGCCTCCATCTCGGGTATGCAGGTGTCGGTAACACGGTTGAAATGCCTGTTGAGAAGGTCTTTCTCGTCGGCAGGCGAGAGGTCGCGGTAGTGCGGCACCCTTTGGTAAAAAGTGTGCGCCACAAGGTTGAACACATCCTCTTCGAGGTTAGCTCCCGTGCAGGTAATGATGTGGACCTTATCGCGACGGATCATCTCTGCCAGCGAGATGCCCAGCTCGCCCGTGCTCATGGCCCCCGCCAGGGTGATCATCATCTTGTGCCCGTCAAGCAGCTGTTCCTCATAAGCCCTGGCGGCATCAACCAGCGAGGCTGCATTGAAATGCCTGAAATGTTCAAGAATGAATTCTGAAACCGGACCTTTACCTTCCATCAGCCATAAATTTATAGCTCAGCATCTTGTAGTACAGCTTGGCCACCATAAATTCGGCTGCCCTGTAACCCTCGATGGGAGCAAGTTCAACAATATCAAAACCCAAGACCTTCCTGTGGGTGAATACAAATTTAAGAAAATTCAGCACGGTGTACCAGCCGAGTCCGCCGGGTTCGGGTGTTCCTGTAGCCGGCATCACCGAAGGATCGAACACGTCAAGGTCGAGTGTGATGTATACTTCTTCGCCCAGCAGGTCAAGTGCCCGGTACATCCAGCCCTGTGTATTGTGGATCTCTTCAGCAAGGAAGCACTTGTCGGGGTTAAGGAATGGCTTTTCGGAGATGTCCATGCTCCTGATCCCGACCTGAACAAGGTTTGTATTCCTGGAGGCATCGTGCAACGCACAGGCATGGTTGTATGGGCTCCCAAGGTAAGAGGGACGCAGGTCGGTATGGGCATCGAGCTGAAGAACGCTGATGCCGGGATATTTTTCGTAAAAAGCCTTGATCACGCCGATGCTGATCGAGTGCTCCCCTCCGAAGAATGTAAGAAACTTGCCGGTTTCGAGCAAGCCCCTGCTCTTTTCATATACCTTACCGAACATGCTCTCGGGCGATCGGCTTTCGGTGATGGCGGGGAGAAGGTGGATGCCCTGGCGAAACACCTCTGAGTCGGTTTCGATATCATATACTTCCATGTTCTCCGCCGCCTCCAGGAAAGCCTCCAGCCCACGGTCGGCACCCTTGCCCCAGGTGGAAGTGCCGTCGTATGGCACAGGCTGCAACAGGATGGCTGCATCATCGAAGCCGGCAAACTGCTGTTCTATGCCTGCAAAGGTCCTCATTGATCGTCCTTGTAACCGAGGATTTTCAGCATATCGTCAACCGTCTGTTCATCGCGGAAGACATAATCAAAGAAATTACCCGTCTCATCACGGTCGACCACCACATGCTTGGGCGAAGGGATCAGGCAGTGCTTGATGCCGCCGTACCCGCTGATGGAGTCCTGGTAGGCCCCGGTATGGAAGAATCCCAGGTATAACGGCTCCTTGCTTCTGGGCTTAAATTTGGGCAACAGGATTTGCTGGTTCATGTCTTCCGAATTATAATAGTCGGACTTGTCGCAGCTGATACCGCCAATATTGACCCGGGTGTATTCGTTGTCCCACTTGTTGATGGGCAGCAGGATGAACTTTTCATACAGCGACCAGGCATCCGGGATGGTGTTCATCAGGCTGTTGTTTACGATATACCAGAGCTCGGCATCGTTCTGCTGCTTCTGTTCCAGCACCTTGAAGATGATGGCACCCGCTTCGCCCACGGTATACTTGCCAAACTCGGTGTAGATGTCGGGCTCAGGGATGTTCTCATTCTGGCAGGCATCCTTGATATTCTTGATGATCTCGCGGATCATGTATTCATAATCATATTCAAAGCCCAGGTGGTTGCGCACCGGCAGCCCTCCGCCAAGGTTGAAAGAGTCTATGTCGGGGCATTCTTTCTTCAGTTCTATATAACGCGAGAGGGCTTTCTGGAACTCTCCCCAATAATAGAGGCTGTCCTTGATGCCCGAATCAACGAAAAAATGCAACATCTTGAGACTTACCCGCTCATTGCCCCTGATATTCTTCTCGTAAAAATCCATCATGGCATTGTTGCGGATCCCCAGCCGGGACGTATAGTATGTGGACTGTGATTCCTCGTCGATGGCCAGCCTGAGCCCGATCTTGATCTTCTCGTCGCCGGCATATTTCATCAGCCTGTCGATCTCCGACTGGTTATCAAGGATGACGATGCAGTTCATAAAGCCATCTTTCTGCAACGCGATGATCTTCTGCAGGTAATCGTCGGTCTTATATCCGTTGTGGAGGATGATGATCGACTTGTCGATCTCCCCTTCGGCAAAAAGCTTCCGGATAAGGTCGATGTCGAATGAGGATGAGGTTTCAAGATTAACCTTTTCCCTCAGTGCGGCGCTCACCACATGGTGAAAGTGGCAGCACTTGGTACAATAACAGTAGTGGTATTTTCCCGAATAGTTATGCGCCTTGATGGCCCTGTTGAAGAGGTTCCGGGCTTTCTTGATCTGCTCGCCTATGCGGGGCAGGTACATAAACCTGAACGGGGTGTCATACTTATTTATCAGGTACTTAAGCGATATGCCGTGAAAGGTCAGATAGTCATCACGGAGGTCAAAACCTTCCTGCGGAAAGTAATAACTCTGCTCGATAAGGTCGAAATAGGTGTTCTTCATTTCATAAATCTACAAAATATTGATAAAAACGGCGAAAAGTAATTAAATTTTCAATAAACACGTAAAAAAAAAACCTCCCATTTCTTACTGCCCTGCCAGGTATATCCCAAGCAAAAAATCATTACTTTTGTCGTAAATTAATTTACAGCACTTTCAGGCTTTTCATGACAGAGGAATTCCAACCATATGATATAGATGCCCTTGTTGCCCGCTTTGAGGAAATGCTGGAGGAAAATGAAACGGTTTTCTTTGATGTGGACCAGTTTGAGGCTATCATCGACCACTATTTCGACCGGCAGGAGGTCAGGATGGCCGGCGAAGCCATCAGGACAGCCTTGGAGCAGCATCCGGCCAACAGCATGGTGCACCTGAAGCGTGCCAGGTTGTTAATCGTTCAGGGTAAGCATAAACGTGCCCTGAAGCTGCTTAACGACCTGGAAGAAGTGGAACCTGCCAACACGGAGATCTTTTACAACAAGGCATCGCTCTTCAGCTTCCAGAAACAATACAAGGAAGCCATCAGGGAATATGAGAAGGCGCTCCTGGCGGGTGAAGACCCCGACGACATATACATCAACATCGCTTTCGAATACCAAAACATGGGCGATTACGCCATGGCCATCAAGTACCTGAAGAAGGTGCTGCGCATCAATCCCAACAATGAGGCCGCCATTTACGAGTTGTCGTTCTGTTTCGAGATCGACAACAGGCTGGAGGAGGGCGTCGAATTCTTTAATCTCTTCCTCAACAACTACCCCTATTCAAAGACCGCCTGGTTTAACCTGGGCATCGCCTATAACCAGCTCGATCTTTACGAAAAGGCTGTTGAAGCATACGACTTTGCCATCGCCATCGAGCCCTCATTTTCCTCTGCCTATTTCAATAAGGCCAACTCACTGGCCAACCTCGAGCATTATCAGGCTGCCATACGCGTTTATCGAGAAACCTTCGAGCACGAAGAGCCGGAGGCGATGACATTTTACTATATCGGTGAATGCTATGAGAAACTGAACAAATATGACAAGGCACTCATCGAATACCAGCATGCCCTCGACATCGACGACAAACTGTCGGAAGCCTGGATGGGAGCAGGCATCGCCAAAGACGAGCTGGGACATACGAAGGAGGCACTCCGGTATATGGAAAAAGCCACAAAGATCGAAGATATCAATCCTGAATACTGGTACATCCTCGGCGACATGCAGGTTAAGGCAGGCCTGAAGGAAAAAGCACTGATCTCCTACAAAAAAGTCAGTGAACTGGATCCGTTCAACCCCGACATCTGGATCGATCAATCCGAGCTTTTGGCCTCCGAAGGTAAGTTCGAAGAAGCCATCGCCATCATCGACAAGGGCATCGAGGCCGACCCGCGCAATGCCAGCAACATATACCGCAAGGCGGTTTACCTGATCAAATCGGGCCGCATAACAGAAGCATACACGATCACCGAACGTGCGCTGGTGATCGACTACGGCAAGCATAACGAGTTGTTCGAGTATATGCCCCAGCTTAAGGATGATGCTGCCATGTTAAGCCTCATCGATTCGTTCAGGGGGGATAAGAGAAGGTAGGCGGCAGGCGATCGGCAGCAGGCCTCTGATTTTGCTTTTGTTCCCACTATTCAAAGAATATGGCAGGATGCCTCTTATTTATCGTTCAATTATGCAGAAAATAAAGTCGTACATTTTCCTTGTCCTTAAGGGTGCAGCCATGGGAGCAGCCAATGTGATCCCGGGAGTTTCGGGGGGTACCATCGCCCTGATCACCGAGATCTTTGAAAGGCTGATCAACGCCATCAAGTCCATTGACTTCAAAGCCCTGAAAATGCTGCTTACAGGGAAACTCAGGGATTTTGCC
>CAZHYA010000132.1:0-311 GCA_964536525.1 uncultured Bacteroidales bacterium
CGGTATCCTATATGCATGTGTTCACCTATTCGGAAAGGCCCGGGACAAAGGCCGTCACGCTCGACGGAAAGGTCTGCGCAAGCGACAAGCGCGACCGCAGCAGGAGGCTGCACGAGCTGTCGGACAGGAAAAAAGCCCTCTTTTACAAAGAGAACACGGGCAGGATGGCCAGGGTGCTCTTCGAATCCGACAATACCGGAGGATGGATGCACGGTTTCACGGAGAACTACATCAGGGTAAAGACCCGTTATGACCAGGAGCTTGTGAACCGTGTTGTGGAACTCCGGCTCGAGGCCCTGGACGAAACGGGG
>CAZHYA010000132.1:321-3538 GCA_964536525.1 uncultured Bacteroidales bacterium
ATTGAAAGCTTATGGACCTGAAAACGCTGAACCTTGAAGTGAACGAATTGTGCCGGCATGCCGGGACCTATATTGCAGGCGAGCAGCACAGCCTTTCATCCAGGGATATCGACATTAAGGGGCTGCACGATTACGTGACCCATGTGGACAAGCGATCGGAGGAGATGCTGGTGGAAGGCCTTGGGAGGCTGCTGCCGGGATCGGGGTTCCTGGCGGAAGAGGGAACGGTAAAGGACGAAGGCAAGCCTTACACCTGGGTGGTCGACCCCCTCGACGGGACCACCAACTTCATCCACGGACTGCCCGCCTTCTCCATCAGCGTGGCATTGATGCATGAAAATACGGTTATCCTCGGGACAATTCTCGACATCCCTGCCGGCGAATGCTATTATGCCTGGGATGGCAGCCCGGCCTTCATGAACGGAAAGGAGATCAGGGTTTCCGGCAGCAGCTCGCTGGCCGATGCATTGCTCGCCACCGGCTTCCCCTTCAGGGATTTCGGGCGCCAGCAGGAATACCTTGCCGTATTGGCCTATCTTATGCAAAATACCCGTGGCATCCGCCGTTTCGGCTCCGCCGCCATCGACCTGGCCTGGGTGGCCCGCGGACGTTTCGACGGTTTCTGGGAATACGGCCTCAAGCCCTGGGACGTGGCCGCCGGCAGTTTCATCGTACAGCAGGCAGGCGGGAAATGCACTGACTTCAAAGGCGGAGACGATTATATCCATGGCGGAGAGATCGTGTGCGGAAACCCGGAGGTGTTTCACGCGCTCCTGAAGGTTGTTATTGACAGCCAGGGGAGATGACAGATGACAGATTCCAGATGCCAGATAACGGATGCCGGTAGTTCAGAGTTCAGATTTCAGATTTCAGATCTCCCCTTATGCTTTATCAAGATTTTTAACCTATTTTTACGCTACAATCAAAAACACATGCAAAAGACCATCATCCCCATACTGTTTGCCTTTTTACTTCCTTTGCTGGCTGCCGGGCAAGCGGATACCACAGACAGGACCACCCTGATCTACAAATTCGACATCAAGGAGCAGATCGCCCCACCGGCAGTGAGGACAACGCAGCGGGCTTTTAAAGCGGCCGAGGAGGCCGGTGCCGATATTGTGCTCATCCACATGAACACCTACGGTGGAATGGTGGATGCCGCCGACAGCATACGCACACGCATCCTCAACAGCGACATTCCGGTTTACGTGTTCATCGACAACAATGCGGCCTCCGCCGGTGCCCTCATTGCCATTGCCTGCGACAGCATCTACATGGCGCCGGTGGCCAGCATCGGTGCCGCCACGGTGGTTGACCAGAGCGGACAGCCCGTCCCCGATAAGTACCAGTCGTACATGCGTTCCTGGATGCGTTCCACGGCCGAAGCCAACGGCCGCGACCCCGACATCGCCCAGGCCATGGTCGACCCCGACATCTACATCGCCGGGATCGTCGACACCGGCAAGGTGCTCACCCTCACCACCAGTGAGGCCATACTGTTCGGCTTTTGCGAAGGCAGCGTGACCAATATCATCGAACTGGTAGAAGATGCAGGGATCCGGAAATACGAGATCATCGAGCACAAGCAGACCGGCACCGACAGGATCATCGGCTGGCTGATCAACCCCGTGGTGAGCGGTATCCTCATCATGATCATCATCGGGGGGATATATTTTGAACTGCAGAGCCCCGGGGTGGGATTCCCGCTGGTGGCATCGGTTATCGCCGCCATGTTGTACTTCGCCCCCCTTTATATCCAGGGGCTGGCCGACCACTGGGAGATCGTGATCTTCATGGTGGGGGTTATCCTCATCCTTGTGGAGATCTTTGCCATTCCAGGCTTCGGGGTGGCCGGCATCTCGGGCATCATCCTCGTGGTGGGCGGCCTCATGCTCAGCCTGATCGGCAATGTGGGACTTAATTTCAGCGGCGTAAGTCTGGATGCGATCGCCAGAGCCTTCTTTATCGTCATCATCGCCATCTTCCTGGCCCTGCTGGGGTCGTTCTGGATAAGCAAGAAGCTCTTCACAACCAGCATCTTCGGACACCTGGCCCTCGACACCGAACAAAAGGCCGATCAGGGCTACACCACCTCTAACCTGAAATACGCCGGCATGATCGGAAAGACCGGCGTCGCCCATTCGGTGCTGCGCCCGGCCGGTAAAGTCAAGATCGAAGGCGATGTTTGGGACGCCACCGCCCTGACCGGCTTCATCGACAAAGGCACAGAGATCGAAGTGGTGAAATATGAAACCGGACAGTTGTTTGTGATCAAAAAATAAAGATACAAAAGGTGCTGGGGGCTGGGGGCTGGGGACTGGATACTGGCTTCTAGCTGCTAGTTACTGGGTTCTGGCTCGTAACAACTGGTTCGTAGTACCTTGTACATATCTTGTTGTTCATTGTTAGTTGCTTGTTCTTCGTTGATGGTTTAACTTTTCAAAGGAAACGATGGCCGTGAGAATCGAATTAATTCAGGGAGACATCACAAAGCTGGCGGTTGATGCCATTGTCAATGCCGCCAACCGCAGCCTGCTGGGCGGTGGTGGCGTTGACGGGGCCATCCACAGGGCCGCGGGCCCTGGATTGCTGGAGGAATGCCGTACGCTGAACGGATGCGGCATGGGCGAAGCCAGGATCACCGAAGCTTACCGTCTGCCTGCCAGGCATGTGATCCACACCGTGGGCCCTGTATGGAGAGGGGGAAACAGCGACGAGGAAAAGCTGCTCAGGAACTGTTATATGAACAGCCTCAGCCTGGCCCACGAATACGGGCTAAAGACCATTGCCTTCCCGAACATCAGTACCGGCGTATACCACTTCCCCAAAGAGATGGCCGCAGAAATCGCCATCCACTCCGTGAAGGAATTCCTGCAAAACCACGAGCTACCCGAAAAGGTGATCTTTGTTTGTTTTGATGAGGAGAATTACAGGATATATGCGGAGAAAATGTGATACTGAAGGAGGTGTTTTATGTATTCATGGTTTCACTGTTTCAGTGTTGACTCAACTTAAGTCACGTGGATGGTCAACCTCGTGATTTTTACATAAATTTGCCAGTCAAAGCAGACTCGGGTATGATGAAGCGGATATTTCACGGTTCTTTCGTATTCATTACCTTCATGGTACTGGCCGGTGCCGTATGTGCGCAGGGAGCCAGAAAGAATATCATGGCCGTGCGCACCCCTGAAGCGCCGAAGATCGACGGCATCCTCGA
>CAZHYA010000132.1:3548-6929 GCA_964536525.1 uncultured Bacteroidales bacterium
ATGAGGCGGTCTGGACGCTGGCCGGCAGTGCCAGGGATTTCATACAGTACAACCCCTATAATGGAAGGCCGCCATCGCAGCCTACCAAAGTGAGGCTGCTCTACGACGACCGTGCCCTGTATGTAGGGGCCATGATGTACGACAGCGCCCCCGACAGCATTTACCGTGAACTTGGCGAACGCGACGATGATGATGTGAATGCCGATTTCTTCACCATCGACATCACCCCTTACGACGACGGGATGAACGCCTTCGAATTTAAGGTGGCCGCATCGGGCGTGGAGTCGGACGTGAAGCACGCCGCCAACTACCGCGATAAGAACTGGGACCCGATCTGGAAGAGTTCGGTAAAGATCACCGACAGCGGCTGGGTGGCCGAGATCGAGATCCCTTTTGCAGCCCTGCGTTTCCCCGAGAAAGAGGTTCAGCAGTGGGGCGTTAACATGTGGCGCAGCATCAGGAGGCACCGCGAATGGTCGACCTGGAACTATATCGACAACAAGAAGGACGGGGTTTTCAACCAGTCGGGGAGCTTGAGCGGCATCCACGATATCAAGCCGCCCCTGCGGCTGTTCTTCATTCCCTATGTGGCAGGGTACACCGAGCAGGCCGCCGGCAGCAATACCTGGGGATATTCCTACAATTACGGCATGGACATGAAGCTCGGGCTTAGCGAGAGCTTCACCCTCGACATGACCCTCATCCCCGACTTCGGGCAGGTACAGTCCGACGACAGGATCGTGAACCTCTCCCCTTTCGAGGTCTATTACCAGGAACGCAGGCCTTTCTTCACCGAAGGGACCGAACTCTTCGACCGGGGCGATATTTTCTACAGCCGCCGGGTCGGGGGCACCCCCGACGGGTACGGGGATGTACAGGATAAGTATGGACAAGACAGCAGCGTTATCATCAAGGAGAACCCTGAAGAGATCCAATTGCTGAATGCCACCAAGATATCCGGGCGGAACAGGAAGGGGACGGCCATCGGTGTGTTCAACGCTGTGAACGCCAACACCCACGCGCGCATCATCGATTCGACCGGGGCCGAACAGAAGATCCTCACCCATCCGGCCAGCAATTACAACATGCTGGTGTTCGACCAGAACCTGAAGAACAACTCGTACATCAGCATTTACAACACCAATTTCTACCAGGGCCGCAACCGGTACATTGCCAACGTCAGCGGCACCGAATTTGAGCTCAAGACCGCCAACGACACCTGGGCCGTGGGCGCCCAGGCCAACCTAAGCCAGAAATACTACCCCGACGACAAGGCCGACCTGGGTTACGCCTTTAACATGGAAGCAGGCAAGATCAGCGGAAACTTCAGGTTTGCCTATCAGCAGCACACCCAGGACGAGACCTACGACATCAACGACATGGGTTTCAATACCCGGAACAACCGTTTCGAGCACCAGGTCGAATTCGAATACAATATCTACGACCCGGTAGGCAAGCTCATCGAGATGGACAATGAACTTTCGATTGAGTACAATATGCTTTACGACAACACGAAATTCGTTTCCTTCAACATCGGCTCCGAAAACCGGACCACCTTTACCAACTACATCACCACCGGTTTCCACTGGGAGATCTCCCCGCTTGAAAGCCACGATTATTATGAACCACGGGTAGATGGATGGATGCTCAAGTACCCTCCTGCAGGTTATTTTGGCGCCTTTTTCTCGCCCGACTACCGCAAACGCTTCGTGCTGGACATGAGCGGGGGTTACTGGGGAGCCACGGCATATGGATCGTCGGGCTACAATTTCTCCGTGAGACCACGACTGAGGGTCAGCGACAACTTTTCGCTCAAGCTCAGCGTGAATTACGACCTCGACTGGAACAACCTGGGGTATGTCGATACGCTCCACAACAACGGGGATATAAAGATCATCATCGGCGCCCGCGACGTGCAGACCCTCGAGAACGTGCTCGACATCAAGTACATCTTTACCAAGAACATCTCCCTCTCGTTGCGCGCCAGGCATTACTGGATTACCGTGGATTACGACCGCTTCTACGACCTGCAGCGTGACGGCAGCCTGGTGCGGAACAGCTATTCCGAAGATCGCGACTTCCTGGTGAATGCATTCAATGTCGACATGGTCTTCAGGTGGATCTTCGCCCCGGCCAGCGAACTGCTTTTCGTCTGGAAGAACAATATCTTTGCCGAAAGCAACGACATTGCCACGGATTATTTCGAGAACCTCCGCTATACCTTCGACTCACCCATGGGCAACAGCTTTTCGCTTAAAGTTCTTTATTACCTCGACTTCCAGAAATTAAAAAGAAAAAGGGAAATATAAAACCTGAACCAGCAGCCAGTAGCAAGAAACCAGTTAAAGGTGCCTTGCACCCGGGCCCGTTAACGTTTCTTCCTTATCCCTGCGGCAAATTCCCTGCTGATATAATTTTCGTAATGCGTGCAGGCATGCGAGCCGAATGAAATGGCCGTCTTCACCATTTTTTCGAAGTCATGCTTATCCAGTTCACCGGGCTGTTTGCCTGACCGGAACAAATTGTAGATCAGTCCCGCATTGAAACTGTCGCCGGCACCGATGGTGCTCACGACATCCACCTGCGGCACATCAAGCGTGATCCTCCCCCCGGTGAAAAAGACATCTACTCCGTGGCTGCTCCGGGTATAGACCAGGACCTTGCCTCCGTTTTTTTTGATGATATCATATGCTTCATCACCGGCCAGGGCGCCAAAGATGGTTTGAAAATCCTCATCTGAACCCCGTACGATGCCTGCCAGTGAAATGTTCTCATGCACCAGTCCGCGAAGCTCCGCGATCTCATGCTTGTGAGGCGAACGGATGTTGGGGTCGTAAAGGATCCGTGCCCCGCCTGCGGCAGCAGCCCTTACGAAAGCCATCATCTGGCTGCGGACCTCTTTCATGAGCGAGAAGAAAGCACCGAACAACACAATATCACCCCGTTCAAAATGCGGTATATCAACCTCAAGCCTGTTCACGGGGTATATCTTATAGAAAGAATAGGCCGCTTCGTTGCGCTCATTCAGAAATGCAAGGGCAATGGCCGTCTTCCCGTCGGCGTACCTGTATACATTGCGCGTATCCACTCCGTGGGCCTTGAGGAAAGCGTCGATCTCCTCCCCTGCCCTGTCGTGGCCGTACTCGCTGATGAACCTCACCGGCAGTCCAAGCCTCCCCAGCGACACGGCCGTGTTGAGCATGGCCCCGCCGGCCTTTGCGGCCACCGGCTGCCCATCCCTGAAGATGATGTCGTAAATGGTTTCTCCTATGGCGTAGATCGTCGGCATGGGACAAAGATAGGGGATTCATGGTTATTAACCGGTACGGGGTATGCGGTGCGCGGTACGCGGAAATCTCACGTCTCATAGTCTCATTGTTT